>JAISLJ010000103.1 GCA_031290955.1 Zoogloeaceae bacterium
CCACGCTGATCGAGCGGGCGCAAAGCGATCCCAAGCCGCTCTATTTCCGTCCGCAATTCCTCTCCGAATTCCTGCCGCGCTACCTTGCGGAAAGGGAGCTGGACCGCATCGAAGCCGCCGACCCGGATGATTTCATGCGCTGGATTTTCCCGCCTCTCTTTCATGCGCGCATTCCCCGCTATGAAGCCATCGCCCGGCCATACGGCTACACCGTAACCGCGCGCGACATCGCCCAGGTGCGCGACGAACAGGATTTTTTGCAGCTTCTGGAAACGCGCGTCGCGTAAAATCCGCCACGAGGCAGGGTTTACCGGTAAAGGTCAAGCGTTTTTTCTGTGGGAGTGCAAAAAAGTTGTGAAAAATGTCAGAAATCCACTTGCCCAATGACGTTGCCGTCCATGTCGCGGATATTGCCGTCAAAATCATCCTCAAGCCGCGGGTAGTGGCCCTTCAGCACGTCCGGGAGTTCATTGTCGAAGCCGATCACGGCGGCCATGTCGGTCTTGTTCTTCGTTGAGGTGAGTTTCCAGCCCCAGGGGATAGGGTGGGCGGACACCGATCCATCCTTGAAACAGCCGAGCACAAAATCCGCGTCACGCCCGGTAACTTCCCCGGTCTCGTCGTCCCAGTCGAAGACAAGGGAATAGTCCCGCGACCATTCGCGGTAGTTGTCACGGGGCGGACAGTTGAAGTGATGCAGCATGGTCAGGGCTTCCAGTTAAACAAGATGCCGACAACGAAGTCGAATATCTCTCTATCATTATTATAGAGCTTTTCAAACCATTTGCCAGATTCTTTGGTTTTATAACCGGAAAGCACGGTCTTGAAGCCCATAGTCATCACTTCCAGCGGCTCGCCGCCGTATTCCTTCCCCCAGTAATTCTTGATGTAATGGTCGCGGCGGGTGAGTTCGTTCTTCCCGTACCCGACAAGCGGTTCCAGTTTATCCAGGCTTTCCAGTGGGGCGTGCCCTGTGCGCCGGAGGTGCAGTTCCTTGAATAGCTTCTGTAGCCTTGGATGGGCGTTTTGCAGGCGATGGGCGTACTCATGGATGGCATTTCCCACATCATCCCTGACGACAATGTAGCCCGCATTCTTCTCCACTGTGACCACGCCGAAATCGCGGAAATTAACGAGGGTTCCTACCGGATATTGGCTATTGTCAATCGTATGGTGCCAGCCGCGCCCGTTTGTGTTGAGTTTCGTGTACAGCGGCCCGAGGTTGTCCGCCTCCGCCACCCATGAGGCCGGGTAGTGCCGCGAGGCCTGGCGCACCAAATCAGCGCCTTTGCCGCTGCTTGCAATGGTGGCGGCCCGCCCGGTTCCCACTTGGGCATTCAGGAGCGCCATGAGGTCATTGTAGAGTTGTGCCATGTCATTTGCGGGCAGTGTGCTGGTGATTTCCTTGCCCGCCTTGATATAGGCTTCCGGCGGCAGGATAAATGACATATCCTTCTTGAAATCCTGCGCCAGTTGCGTGGGCAGGTTCGCGGCCTTGTTCGCAACGATCTGCTGCTGTTGTTGCGCCAGGGAAGCGCCGGGCGCGTAGTTCCAGCCCTTGTCGATGCCGGGCAGGTTGCCCTTGGCGTTGACGCCGGGCCGGTCTGGCCTGCGAGCCAATGGCGCGCCTTGCCTGGAAGTTCTTCCTCCTGCTTCCTGAATCAACGCACCGTTTTGGTGCATTAGGCGTTCGGGCGAGCACCAGACATGTGATCCCGGCCCCTCTCCCGCCGATGCAACGAAAATGCAGCGGGTCATGCAGACAGCGAAACCTCCCGTTCCGATGGGATCTGGCACGATTTCTGCGAGGCTGGGCAGGCGGCTTGTTGCCGTTTTGTTGATCCATTCACGATTCTTGGGAGACTCATCATGAAACGTCGTTCATTTTTCAAATCCACATTGTCGGCCATTGCCCTGTCCGTCATGACCATCGGTTCCGCGCCCGCGTGGACGGCGGAGGACACAATCAAGGTGGGCGTCCTGCATTCGCTTTCCGGCACCATGGCGATCTCGGAAACCGTGCTGAAGGATGTGGCCTTGATGGCGATCGACGAAATCAACGCCAAGGGCGGTGTGCTGGGCAGGAAACTGGAACCCGTGGTGGTGGACCCTGCCTCCAACTGGCCGTTGTTCGCTGAAAAGGCGCGGCAACTGATTACCCAGGACAAGGTTGCTGTGGTGTTTGGCTGTTGGACTTCCGTGTCGCGCAAGTCCGTATTGCCCGTGTTTGAGGAATTGAACGGGTTGTTGTTCTACCCGGTGCAGTATGAAGGCGAGGAGCTTTCCAAGAACGTGTTCTATACCGGCGCAGCGCCCAACCAGCAGGCCATTCCCGCCGTGGAATATCTGATGAGCAAGGATGGCGGCGAGGCCCGGCGCTTCGTGCTCCTGGGCACCGACTACGTGTATCCGCGCACGACCAATAAGATCCTGCGCGCTTTCCTGAAGAGCAAGGGTGTTGCCGACGCTGATATCCTGGAAGAATATACGCCTTTCGGTCACAGCGATTACCAGACCATCATCGCCAACATCAAGCGTTTCGCGTCGGCGGGAAAACGGACGGCGGTCATTTCCACCATCAACGGCGATTCCAATGTGCCCTTCTACAAGGAATTGGGGAACCAGGGCCTGAAAGCGACGGATGTGCCGGTCGTGGCGTTCTCGGTGGGCGAGGAAGAATTGCGCGGCGTGGATACCAAGCCGCTGGTGGGCCATCTCGCGTCCTGGAACTATTTCATGAGCCTCAGGAATCCGACCAACGACGCTTTCAGGAAGCAGTGGGCCGAATACGCCAAGGCGAAAAAACTGCCCGGCGCAGCCAAACCCCTGACCAATGATCCGATGGAAGCTACCTACATTGGCATCCATCTGTGGGCGCAGGCTGTGGAGAAAGCGAAGTCGACCGATACCAACAAGGTGATCGCCGCCATGGGCAATCAGGAATTCAACGCGCCGAATGGCTTCAAGGTCCGCATGGACGCGAAAAACCATCACCTCCATAAACCCGTGTTCGTGGGTGAAATCCGCCCGAATGGTCAGTTCAACGTGGTCTGGAAGACTTCCGGCCCGATCAAGGCGCAGCCCTGGAGTCCCTTCATCACGGGCAATGAGAAAAAGAAGGACGAACCGGACGGGCGCTCGAAATAAGCCCGCCTCAGTTTCCTCTGCCCGAAGGAATTTTTCCGGGCAGGGGGTCTGCGCCCGCAAGGTTTCTCCTGACTTTCCCCCCGTGTTTTTTACCGGGGCTTCGCCAAGACATGAATTGAAACAGACATGCTGCGTTCTTCTTTCTCTTTGTTCTCTTTGCCGACATTCGTCTTCCGGCTGGCAGTGGTCTGGCTCTTGTTCTGCTTCTCCTTGGGCGCGGAAGCGCGGCCCGATGCCGGGCAACTGACCGCGCTCGCCGCCGGGGATAACGACGCCAAGATCGCGGCGCTTCAGCAACTCGCCGCCCAGGCGGAAACAGACGCCCTGCCGGTTCTGGAAGCCTTGCAGGATGACGCGCTCTACCTCTTTGGGCAATCCGTGCTGATCGCCCGCGCCGATGGCGGCGCGGTGGACGCCCTGACGGACGAAGTGCTCGCGGAACTGCCTGCCGATGCGGAAAACATCACGATCAACAACCGGGTGCGCGGCGCGCTCGCCGTGACGCTGGCCGCCATCCGCCTTGCCTCGAATCACGCCAGCACACGCCTGGAGGCGATCGAGGCATTGCGCGCCAATCCCGACGCCGCGCTGCTGCCGCTGCTTGACCGGGCATGGGCAAAGGAAGAAAACGCCAGCATCAGGAAGCGGATCGAAATCACCCGCGCCATGATGCGCTTGCAGGACACGGATAGGGCCGTGCGCCTGGAGGCGATCCAGACGCTGGGACAAACCAGCGATCCCGCCAACCGGCAATTGCTGGAACCCTTGCTGGCAAAGGACGCGGCGGGGATGGACCCGGAACTCCGCGCCGCCGCCCAGAAAGCGGTGACACAGATCAACAACCGCCTGGCGCGCGGCGAGATCCTGGGCGGCATCTTCTCCGGCCTCTCGCTGGGCAGCATCCTGTTGCTCGCCGCTCTGGGGCTTGCGGTGATCTACGGACTGATGGGCGTCATCAACATGGCGCATGGCGAACTCATCATGATCGGCGCCTATGCCACATATGTTACGCAGACGCTGGTGCGCGGGCATGCGCCGGGCTGGTTCGATTGGTATCCGCTCCTGGCGCTGCCTGTCTCCTTCCTTGCTGCGGCGCTGGTCGGGATCGCAATGGAGCGCCTCGTGATCCGCCATCTCTATGGGCGACCGCTGGAAACCCTGCTGGCCACCTGGGGCATCAGCCTCATCCTGATCCAGACGGTGCGCACCTTCTTCGGGGCGCAGAATGTCGCGGTGGAAAATCCCGCCTGGCTCTCCGGCGGCATCGAGATCTATTCCAACCTGATCCTGCCCTACAACCGCATCGCCATCATTGTTTTCGCGGCGGCAGTCGTCCTCGCGGTGGCGCTCCTGCTTGCCCGCAGCCGCATGGGCCTTTTCGTCCGCGCCGTGACGCAGAACCGGCCCATGGCGCGCTGCATGGGCGTGCCCACGGGCCGCGTGGACGCGCTCACCTTTGGCCTGGGCGCGGGCATTGCCGGGCTGGCGGGTTCCGCCTTGTCGCAAATCGGCAATGTCGGCCCGGAACTGGGGCAGGGCTATATCGTGGATTCGTTCATGGTGGTGGTGCTGGGCGGCGTCGGGCAGATTGCGGGCGCGGTCTATGCCGCGCTGGGGCTGGGCGTCCTGAGCAAGTTCATTGAAGGCTTTGCGGGCGCGGTGCTGGCGAAAATCGCCATCCTCCTCATGATTATCGCCTTCATCCAGAAGCGTCCCCAGGGCATTTTCGCGCTCAAGGGCCGTTTCGCCGAGCAGTGAGGGAAATCATCATGCTGGAAAAAACCTGGGTTTTTCGTCTTCTTGGCCCCAAAGGCTGGAGCGGTCTCGCCCTTTTCGCCTGTCTGGCGCTGGTCGCGGTTCCCTTTTTCAACCTCGCCTTCCCGGAAGGACACGCGCTCTATCTTTCGACCCATTGGGTGACCCTGATCGGCAAGATCATGTGCTACGCCATCGTGGCGCTGGCGATGGACCTGGTCTGGGGCTACACCGGCATCCTCTCGCTGGGACACGGCGTTTTCTTCGCCTTGGGCGGCTACGCGATGGGCATGTATTTGATGCGCGCCATTGATCCCGCCGGGCTGCCGCCATTCATGGTCTTCCTGGATTGGCAAAGCCTGCCCTGGTTCTGGCAGGGAACGCAGCATTTTCTGTACGCGATCTTCCTGGTTGTGTTCGTGCCGGGTTTGCTGGCCTTCCTTTTCGGCTTTTTCGCTTTTCGTTCGCGCATCAAGGGCGTCTATTTTTCCATCATCACCCAGGCGATGACGCTCGCGGCCATGCTCCTTTTCTTCCGCAACGAGACCGGCTTTGGCGGCAACAATGGCTTTACCGGCTTCCAGTCGATCCTTGGCCATTCCATCACCGCGCCCGAAACGCGCGTTGTGCTGTTCGCGCTGACCGCCCTGACCCTGATCTTCTTCCTGCTCCTGGGACGTTACATCGTGACCTCCCGGCTGGGGCGCGTGCTGATGGCCATCCGCGACGCCGAATCCCGCGTCATGTTTTCCGGCTACGATCCCCTGCCCTACAAGCTCTTCATCTGGACGCTCTCGGCGGTGATCTGCGCCATTGCCGGCGCCCTGTTCGTGCCGCAGGTGGGCATCATCAATCCCGGCGAGATGTCGCCCGCCAATTCCATCGAAATCGCCATCTGGGTCGCCGTTGGCGGACGCGGCACGCTGGTGGGGCCGCTCATCGGCGCAGGCGTCATCAATGGCGTGAAAAGCTGGTTTACCGTGAGCTTTCCCGAATACTGGCTCTATGTCCTGGGATTCATTTTCATTCTGGTGACGCTCTTCCTGCCACGCGGCATTGCGGGTCTCGCCGGGCGCTTCGCAAAGGAACAGAAGGCATGAATGCCCTTGATGCAATACGCCAGGACAGCGACACCGACAACATCAGCGGCGACGCAACCGGCATCGGCCATGTGATCGAGCCGGGCGTGCTCGACACCACGCACGGCCCCATCCTCTATCTTGAGGACATCACCGTCAGTTTTGATGGTTTCAAGGCGCTGAACGCGCTGACGCTCACCATCGACCGCGGCGAACTGCACTGCATCATCGGCCCCAATGGCGCGGGCAAGACCACGATGATGGATGTCATCACCGGCAAGACCCGGCCGGATTCCGGCACGGCCTTCTTCGGGCAGACCATCGACCTCACCCGCTTGAACGAGCCGCAGATCGCCCAGGCGGGCATTGGCCGCAAGTTCCAGAAGCCGACGGTGTTCGAGGAACTGACGGTGTACGAAAACCTCGCGCTGGCGATGAAGACCGACAAAAGTATCTGGGCGAGCCTGTTTTTCCGGCTAAATGGCGAGCAACGCGCCAGGATCGACGAAATCCTGGCGCTCATCCGCCTTGCCGACGAAGCGCGTCGGCAGGCAGGGATGCTCGCGCACGGGCAGAAACAGTGGCTGGAAATCGGCATGCTGCTCATGCAGGAGCCACAACTGCTCCTGCTCGACGAACCCGCCGCCGGCATGACCGACGAGGAGACCGCCCGCAGCGGCGAACTTTTCTTGTCGCTGGCCGGGCGCTATACGCTCATCGTCGTGGAGCACGACATGGAATTCATCCGCCAGATCTCGCGCCGGGTCACGGTGCTGCACGAAGGCAGTGTGCTCGCTTCGGGCACGCTCGACCAGGTGCAGGCCGACGAGCGCGTGATCGAAGTCTATCTGGGGCGCTGACACCGAAGCCGCCCGACAAACCGCTTGATCAACAGGAGAGGAGAACCAAGCATGCACTTGACGCCACGGGAAATCGAAAAACTGATGCTGCACACGGCAGGCGAACTCGCCAAGGCGAGAAAGGCCCGCGGTCTGAAGCTCAATTACGTGGAAGCCATTGCCTACATCTCATCGGAACTGATGGAATTGGCGCGCGACGGAAAAAGCGTGCGCGAGCTTCAGGAGCTGGGGACAACGCTCCTTGGCAAGGAAGATGTCATGGAAGGCACGGCGGAAATGATTCCAACCGTGCAGATCGAAGCCACCTTTGACGACGGCACCAAGCTCGTCACGGTGCACCACCCGATCCGCTGAAAAAGGAGAACAGCATGATTCCCGGAGAAATCCTGGTCAGAAACCAGAACATCACTCTGAACGAAGGCTTGCGGCAAAAGGAAGTCACGGCCACCAACCGGGGCGACCGGCCCATCCAGATCGGCTCGCACTTTCACTTCTTCGAGGCCAACCGCTTCCTCGCCTTCGATCGCGCCGCGGCCTACGGCTATCGCCTGGATATTCCGTCCGGCTCGGCGGTGCGCTTCGAGCCGGGAGAAACCCGCGCCGTGCGCCTGGTCGAGATCGCGGGCAAGAAGCGGGTGCTGGGCCTGAACGGCCTCACCGATGGGGAAATCAACACCACAAACCTGAAAGCGGCGCTGGAAAAAGCCCGCCTCAAGGACTTTCTGGATACATCCGGCGCAGACGGCGCGAAAGGAAAATGACATGAGCCACAACATCAGCGGCAAGGAATACGCCTCCATGTACGGCCCGACGACGGGCGACAGGGTGCGGCTGGGCGACACCGGCCTTTTCATCGAAGTGGAGAAGGATTACACGGTCTATGGCGACGAGATGAAATTCGGCGGCGGCAAGACCATCCGCGACGGCATGGGGCAGAACGGCACCATCACGAATGATACCGGCGCGCTTGACCTCCTGATTACCAATGTCCTGATCCTCGATTACTGGGGCATCGTCAAGGCCGATATCGGCATCAAGGATGGCAGGATCGCGGGCATCGGCAAGGCGGGCAATCCGGACATCATGGATGGCGTGCATCCGGCCCTGGTCGTCGGCGCGGGTACCGAGGTCATCGCCGGGGAAGGCAAGATCATCACAGCGGGCGGCATCGACACCCATGTGCATTACATCTGCCCGCAACAGGTCGAGACCTCGCTCTATTCCGGCATCACCACCCTGATCGGCGGCGGCAGCGGTCCGGCGGTCGGCACCTACGCCACCACCTGCACGCCCGGCAAATTCAACCTGCACCGGATGCTGGAGGCGGTCGAGGAATTTCCGATGAATTTCGGCTTCTTCGGCAAGGCCAACTGTTCCAGCAAGGCGCCGCTCGCGGAGCAAATCCTGGCGGGCGCCATCGGCCTGAAGCTGCACGAGGATTGGGGCAGCACGCCCGCGGCCATCCACACGAGCCTGGAAGTCGCCGACGAATACGATGTCCAGATCACCATCCACACCGACACCCTGAACGAAGCGGGCTACTTTGAATCCACTCGTGCCGCCATCGGCGGGCGCGCCATTCACACCTACCACACCGAAGGCGCGGGCGGCGGTCACGCGCCCGATATCATCCGCGCGGCGGGCTTGCCCAACGTCATGCCTTCTTCCACCAGTCCGACCATGCCGTTCGCCAAGAACACCATGGACGAGCATCTGGACATGATCATGGTCTGCCACCACCTTGATCCCCGACTGCCCGAAGACGTGGCCTTTGCCCGTTCGCGCATCCGTTACGGCACGCTGGCGGCGGAAGATGTGCTGCATGACCTGGGCGCGATTTCCATCCTCAATTCCGATTCGCAGGCGATGGGGCGTTCCGCCGAAGTCATCACCCGCGCCTGGCAGGCGGCAGACAAGATGAAGAAGCAGCGCGGCCAGTTGCCGGAAGCAAACGGCGCGGAGCACGACAATTTCCGCGCCCGGCGCTACGTGGCCAAATACACGATCAATCCGGCCATCACGCATGGCATCGCGGAGTATCTTGGCTCCATCGAGGCCGGGAAAATCGCCGACCTGGTGATCTGGAAACCGGCGCTCTTTGGCGTCAAGCCGGATTACATCCTGAAAGGCGGCTTCATCGTCGCCGCCAAGATGGGCGACGCCAACGCCTCCATCCCGACGCCGCAGCCGGTCATCATGCGCAACATGTGGGGCGCGTATGGCCGGGCGCGCGCCCATACCGCCATCACCTTCGTTTCCACGGCGGCTTGGCAAGGCGGCATCCGGGAAAAGCTCGGCCTGCAAAAAACCGTGCTGCCCGTCCGGCGCTGCCGCTCCATCGGCAAGAAGGACATGATCCTGAACGACAAGACGCCGCAAATCGACGTCGACCCGCAAACCTACGAGGTCAGCATCGACGGCGAAAAGGCAATCTGCGCCCCCGCCCAGACCCTGCCCCTGACACAACGTTACTACCTGTTCTAGTGTCCTGGCGGACGGCGATGCGGCGCTTCGCGCCGAAAAGCCTTTACAAAACCATGAGCGGGAATGGTTTTTCATTGCCGTCCGCCAGGACAAAACCATGAGTGGGAATGGTTTTTCATCGCCGTCCGCCAGGACATAACGGAAGGATGCCATGCTTACGGTTGAATCGATCCATCAATATTATGGCGGCAGCCATACCTTGCGCGGTGTTTCCCTTCATCTTGAACAGGGACGAGTGACAACGCTTCTGGGGCGCAATGGCGTTGGGAAGAGCACCTTCCTGAAATGCCTGATGGGGCTTCTGCCTGTCCGGGAAGGGCGCATTTTCCTGGAAGGTCGGGAGATTACCCGCCTGTCGCCGGAAAAACGCGCCGCGCTGGGCATTGCCTATGTTCCGCAGGGGCGCGAGATTTTTCCGCGTCTTTCCGTGGAGGAAAATCTTCTCATGGGGCTTGCCAATGGTTCTCCCCGGCGCGGCATTCCCGCGGAAATCTTCACGATGTTCCCGGTTCTGAAGGATATGCTGAAGCGGCGCGGCGGCGATCTTTCCGGCGGGCAACAGCAACAGCTCGCGATTGCGCGGGCGCTCACCATGCGTCCCCGTGTGCTGATGCTGGATGAACCCACGGAGGGCATCCAGCCTTCCATCATCAAGGAAATCGGCGCGGCCATTCGCAAGCTTGCGGACGGCGGCGAAATGGCGATTCTTCTGGTAGAGCAATACTACGATTTTGCCGAATCCCTGGCGGATACCTACGCAGTCATGGCGCGTGGCGAAATCGTGAAACACGGCGCAGGCATCACCATGCAAACAGAAAACGTCCGCTCCCTGGTCGCAATCTAGTAGTCAGTCAAGTTGAAAAGAAACGACTCGATGGGCAAGCTTTCAGCGAAAAATCACGCCAAAGATTGCGTCAAATCAATGTGACTGACTCCTACTAGTAGTCAGTCAATCTGAATTGAAGCAATAGATGGCATGGAAAGAGCTTGTGGAGGAGAGGTTGCCTTCAAAGGAGACGGACATGCCAGCGATCAAATAGCGAGTGAGTTTGACGGA
>JAISLJ010000104.1 GCA_031290955.1 Zoogloeaceae bacterium
CCTGGTGGCTTGCCGTCGTGCCGGATGTGCTCTGGCTGCCGCTCCTTGCCGGATTCATCGCCTCCTCCCTGCGTCGGACGCGCCAGATGCACAATTATCCGATCATCGTCATGCTGGCCCTGCTGGCGCTTGCCAATGCGCTGGCCTTTTCCGGCCTGGCGCATGGCGACGTAGAGGCACAGCGCGATGCCGCCTTTGCCGCAATCTGGCTCATCGCCGCCTTGATGACCATGATCGGCGGTCGGGTGATTCCCTTCTTCACCCGAAACGCGCTGGGCCAGCCCACCGCTTCCCCCAATACCGCGCCCGCGTCCCTGGTTTCGCTGCTCCCCGATCTTGCGCTGATGGCGCTCACCCTGCTGGTCGCGGCCTGCTCCGCCGTTGGATTGCTGGCGACGCCCCGCCTGCCGCTTGCCTTCCTGTTCGGCCTCCTGACGCTCGGCCATACCCTGCGCCTGTGGCGCTGGCATCGCCGGGGCATTTGGCGGATCGCGCTCCTCTGGCCGCTGCACGTTTCCTATGGCTGGATGATGCTCTCCTGCGGCGGGCTGACGCTCTTCCACCTTGGCTTGCCGATCTTCTTCAGCCAGACGCTGCACGCGCTCACCGTCGGCGCGATGGGCGGCCTGATCCTGGCGATGATCGTCCGCGTGAGCCTTGCCCATACGGGACGGCCCCTGGAAGCGCCCCAGGCGATGGGCTATGCCTTCCTCTTGTTTCATCTGGGCGCGGCGGCGCGGATTTTCCTCATTTTCTGGTTGCCGCTCGCGGGACTGGTCATTGCCGCGACGCTCTGGGTCATGGCCTTTGCCCTGTTCCTCTTCTGCCACGGTCCCATGCTTTGCCGCCCGCGTGTGGACGGCCAGGCGGGATGAGGCGCTTCCCTGTTTTCAACCCCAAGGAGCTTTCCATGCAAACGACAATTTCCGCGCAACGCACACGCCTTTCCTGTGTTTTTGCCGCGCTCTTTCCTTCCCTGCTTTCGCCACTGTGGGCGCAGGAGACCGTCCTGCCGGTCGTGGTGCAAGGCGGCGCGCAAGGCGCGCTGATGTCGGCGCCGGAGGAAGAACAGGCGGCGCTTGCCGCCACGCCGGGCGGCGTCAACTGGATCGAGCCGCAAAAAGTCGATGGCAGCAAGCATACCCTGCGCGACATCCTGGATTACCAGCCGGGCATCGTCCTCCTGGATTTCTTCGGCGGCGCGGATTATCCGATCCTCTCGATCCGCGGCTCCGGCATCCAGAGCCAGCCGCAGACGCGCGGCGTCCTGCTGCTGGAAAACGGTCTGCCGCTCAACGACGCCGACGGCTCCTTCCACATCGGCATGCTGGAAGCGCGGGATGCGCGGGCCATCCTGGCGCGGCGGGGAACGAACGCCCGGCATCCGGCTGCCGACGCCCTGGGCGGGGAACTCGAAGCAAGGAGCCTCACCGGCGAGGACGAGGTTGGCGGCATCGACCTGCAATATGGCAGTTTCAACACCCTGCTTGCCCGCGCGGCGCTGGGCGGGCAATTCGGGACTTCCGACGCGCACCTGAGCGTCTCTGGTTCTCGCTCCGATGGCTACCGGAACCACGCCGACCAGCAACGCTCCGCCTTGCGGGCGAATTTCGGCACGGTCTTTGCCAATGGTCTTGAAAACCGCACCTGGCTTTCCTACACAGACCAGAAGTTCGACATTCCCGGCCCGCTGACCCATGCGCTTGCGCTGCGCGACCCGACCACGAACATCAACACGACCATGCCGATGGTGCGCACCACCGACCCGCACCGGCAAACCCGGCAATGGCGGCTTGCCAACCGCAGCGCGTTTGCGACCGGGACTGTCGGGCATGACTTCGGCTTCTACTGGCAGGAGACCGATGACACGTTCAGCAGCCCGACCACGATCAAGGCGAGCGACCTGCGCACCTTCGGGCTGCAATACACCCTCAGCGCAAGAACCGGCGCGCTGGATCACGAATTGGGCGTATTCTGGGCGCGCACATCCGCAGACATTCGCTACCGCTTCAATCCCCGGAATCCGGCTGCCCCCATCCGCACCCTGTCGCCCACGCGCTACGACGCCACGGCGAAAACCCTGAATCTCCAGTGGCATGGCGATTTGGCGCTCTCCGAAACCCTCCACCTCACCGGACAATTGCGCGGGGTCGAAACCCAGCGCGACCTGCGCCAGCGCGTGGACGCCAACACACAAAACGCGCGTTGGCGCTGGCTTGCGCCCAAACTCGGCATCCGCTGGACGCCCGTCAAGGAAAACACCTTTTTCGCCAATTTTGGCGTAGCGCGTGAAGCGCCAATCTTTGACCAGCTCGTGCGTTTCCAGTCCCCGCCACCCTTGCCCGCCCGCATCCGCATGACGCCCCTCGTGCCACAGCGCGTGCGCGCCTTCGAGGTGGGCGGGCGTGGAAAAATCATGGCGGCGCTGGATTGGGACCTCACGCTCTACCACGCCCGGCTGGAGAAAGAACTGGTCGAATACAGCCCGGACGGCATCAACACCTACACCTTCAATTACCACGGCAAAACCCGCCACCAAGGCATCGAACTGGGCCTGCGCCATGCCCACGTGACGCGGGGCGGGACGAAGCTCCTGAGCCGAATGAGCTACACGCACAGCGATTTCACTTTCCGGGATGGCGTCTACCAGGGCAAGCGGATCG
>JAISLJ010000105.1 GCA_031290955.1 Zoogloeaceae bacterium
GCATTATCCGGGAAGAAGGGAACCTGCACCGCCTGCAAACCGCCCAGCCGCTTCTGGCTGATGATGACGTCGGTGGCCAGCGTTTCCGTGGGCGGCTGGATTTTATTGACCAGCGGGAAATACTTGTCGGCGAAGAGCTTTCGGCCCAGCACCACCACGAGTTCGGTGTCGTTTCGATACCACGGCTCGATCAGGTTGTTCACCGCGTCAAACACCAGCGCATCAAGGTTGGCGTAGTCGCCGGGCGCGCCGCCCGCAGGGTCGCCGATGATGATCTGGCCGGAATTTGCCGCGCCCTCGAAGAGCAGGTGATCCGGCGCTTCGGCGCGAATCTTCTGCAACCATCCGACATTCACGTCCTGCAAGAGCGGGTTTTGCGTGCGATTGGAGGTGGCGGCGCGGGAAATGCCGTTGAACCCAATCGTGATGATGTCCAGCGCCTGGCGGCGGATGATGGCGTCACGAATGCGCGTCTGGAAATCGGGGAACTTCGCCCATAAATCCAGCTTGGCATAACGGATGCTGGTGTCAAAGTTAGTCTGGGTGCAGAGATAGGCGCGGTCATCGAGCGTCGAAGGGTCGAAGGGCTGGCGATCCGTAGTGAGCGTATTGGTCGTGCTGGCGATGGTCGAGCCGATGCCCAGGCCAATAGTGAAATTCCACCGAGGATTGCAAATATATATTGTTATATGTATAATAGCCCCATGAAATTCACCTGGCAGGAATCCAAACGGCAGAAGAACCTGAAAAAGCACGGGTTCGATTTCGCCCACGCAAAACAGGTATTTGACGGCCCCGTCATGACCGTTGAAGATGACCGGGACTACGGCGGCGAACAGCGGTTCAATTCCACCGGCTTTCTTGGCATTCGTGTCGTGACGATTTCCCACACGGAGTCAGATGACGAAATCCACCTCATTTCCATGCGAAAGGCAACCCCCCATGAAACAGAATCCTTCTACGAGTACTTCTAAGCCTCCCCGCCTGCGCGTGGGTCTGAAGGACGCAAGCCGCGAGGAATTCTCGCGGGCGATCCATGCCCATCTGGGCAAGCAGCGCGTATCCATCATGCTTGACGCTTCCGTGGTGGCCTTCTACAAGGCCAAGGCAGGCGGGCGCGGCTACCAGACACTCATCAACCAGGCGCTTATCGACACGATTCGCGGCGAGGAAATGGAGGGTTCCCTGCGCAAGATCATCCGTGAGGAATTCGCCCGCGCCACGTGAGGAATGATTTGTCAAGTATTTTCAGGCGCGCAATTCCTCGCGGATGGTTTTGCGCACCACTTCCGAGAGCGTTTCGCCTTCCAGAAAGGCGTTCAATGCCCGGTTCATCAGGGTCTGGTAATTGTCGCCAGAACGTTCGGCGCGCGCCCTGAACGCCGCCAGTGTCCGGGAATCCACCCGGATGGTGATGCGCGTTGTGCCGCCGCGCCCGAAGGTGATGTGCGGCTGGACGGCCTCCAGTTCTTCGTCCGTCCACGGTTGCGCGTCCGGATCGGAGAGCGCGGCGGCGTGGATTTCGGCGTTTTCTTCGTCGGAGGGCATGACAAGTTCCCGCCCTGCAAGGGTCTTAACGGTAGTTTTTGACATAGTAGGCCACCTCGTTCTTTTCTGCGTAACGCAGGCTGATAACACGAATCGAATCTTCCCCGGTCTCGGTGTAGGCGACATGGCAAAGACGATTGCCAAGGGGAGCGAGGGCGATCAGCCGCGCCTCGCCATAGTCAAAACGGTTGTCCGGGAAAATCACGGCTTCATCCCAGACAAGCCGCCCGGACGGCTGCCGACAACCCCTTGTGCTTCTGGATGTTGATCGCGTCCTTCGCGGGGTCGTATTCGATGTCCATGTGTACTATTGTACACTGACTTTCTGGAAAGTCAAGGATTTTTTCAATCTGAATCCGCAAGCCGCGAGCGGGCGCGGGCTTCCTTGCCCAATTGCGCTTCCTTCAATTTCTGGGTGACGAGTTCGGCGAGCTTCTTCTCGTCCATGCCCGGCGCGGGGTTGACCACGATGTTGACCGTCAGTCCTGCGGACGGCGCACTCATCTGATTGCCGTTTGCGAGGCGCGGCCCGCCGCCTGCCCCGGCCAGCGCGGGCATGGGTTGCAGTGGCGGCATGACCATGAGGTTTCCAAGATTGGCAAGCGGGGCGCGGATCGCCGAGAGGATGTCCCCGGAGAGCCGGGAGATTATCGAGAGCGGCCCTTCCTGCCCGCCCGCCATGCCCAGTTCCAGCCCCTGCATGGCGAAGCCGCCGATTTCCATCATCACTTTCGAGGGCGAGGCGATGCCCAAGGCCGACTTCACCGCGTCGGAGACCGATCCGCCCAGGCTTTTGGCCTTCTCGATCAGCCAGCCCACCGCGCCGCCGATGCCGTTAATCAAGCCTTCCACCAGCATGCGTCCGTAATCGGTGAATCTGGCAGGCAACTCGACGCCAAACCACGAAAGCACCCCGGCAAAGGCGCGATAGAAAAGGCCGAGCGGCGACCAGTTCAGAATCAGGGCGGCGATGCCGGCAAGCCCCCCGGAAAACGCCGGACGGATTCTTGCCCATAGTCCCGTGAAAGCCTCCGATATTTGCTGGCAGAGGATCAGGAAGCCGCCCTTGATGCCCTCCCAACGGGTGTAGAACAGGGTGGCGGCGGTGGCGAGCAGGGTCAGCGCCAGGCCAATCGGGTTCAAGAGGAAAATCCGGCCAAGCCAGACCATTGCCCTGCCGACAAGGGGAATGACAACGCGGGCCACCCACATCAGCCCCTGCCCGAGCAACTGGAACGACTTGAGCACGCCTTGCAGCAAGCCGCGCCCGAAAGCGAGGGCGGCATGGAGTGCGGCTTGGGCGGAAGCGAGGAAGCCGCTGCCCAACCTGGCAAGGATCGGCCCGAGCGCCCGGATCGCATGGCCCATCCGGGTGACCGCGGCGACAAGGCGGGAGAGCGCCGC
>JAISLJ010000106.1 GCA_031290955.1 Zoogloeaceae bacterium
CTTCCTGCACGAGCGTCCGCTTCATCTCAACCCTCCTTGGAATTCCCAGGGAGATACTATGACGACCGGACAACTATCGCGCTACAAAGGTGGACAGATAGGAAGCTCGCTACACAGGCATAGTTTTATTGTTTGACAAATTTGTCATCGCCTGATAGTTTATTCAAACTGAGAGAAGCTGGATCTCTTTCAATCGAAATCAATGTCGTTTATGATAAAAAAGAAACTTTTTCTGGACAGAAAGATGTCTTCCCTGACGAAAAGAATATTTTCTTCCCAAGAAAAAATCCATTTTGGCAACGAGAAGGTCTTTTCTGGGAATAAAGACGTCTCTGGTCCCTTGATTTACGCCTATCTGGTGCAGAAAGGAAGGAAAATGAGCAAACGCTTCATGAATTGGGTTCCGACCCGGGCAGGAAACAGCCACTGGTCGGGCGTATACGAAACCATCATCCCCTAGGACAGGGAAGTGGAGTCAGAGATCAAGGGGCGGGCAGAGACGAAGCGCCTTCTGGACTTGCCGATTGATGTCTGTGGCGTCGATGAGGCCGGGCGCGGGCCGCTGGCAGGGCCGGTAGTCGCCGCCGCAGTGCTCCTCGCTCCGCATCATTCCATCGTGGGCCTGGATGATTCCAAGAAACTTTCTCCCGCGCGCCGCGAAGCCCTGGCCATCGAGATTCGCGCCAAGGCCGTGGCGTGGAGCGTGGCGCAGGCGAGCGCGGCGGAAATTGACCAACGCAATATCTTGAACGCCACCTTCCTCGCCATGCAACGCGCCGTGGCCGGACTCATCCCTCCG
Organism: Zoogloeaceae bacterium; assembly: GCA_031290955.1. Taxonomy (GTDB): domain Bacteria; phylum Pseudomonadota; class Gammaproteobacteria; order Burkholderiales; family Rhodocyclaceae; genus Azovibrio. Next base: position 800 of record JAISLJ010000106.1, read on the forward strand.
CCCGCAAAAGCCGTGGTGGATGGCAACCGCTGCCCGCCACTTGCGATTCCGGTTGCGGCTGTGGTCAAGGGCGACGGCAAGATCGCCGCCATCGCGGCAGCTTCCATCCTCGCCAAGACAGCGCGGGACGCAATCATGCGCGAGCTGCACCAAAAATTCCCGTACTATGGTTTCGACCAGCACATGGGCTACCCCACCCCCGCGCACCTCGCCGCCCTGAACACCCACGGCCCCTGCCCGGAACACCGCCACAGCTTCGCCCCCGTGCGGGAAGGGCGGTTGTTTTGAGGCGATTCAGGGGGACCCATTCCGACATTCGATCGGCGCCCACTTCGGCTCCAGGCCACCTTGCGTGACGCATTCCCAAGTGCCGGACGACTGGCGTTGCAACAACAACCCCTTGCCGCGCAGATGTGAAGAAGCCTTGTTGCCGAAGGTGGCCTCCAGGGTGTGCGTGATCCCTGAACCATCGTTTACGAACGTGACCTTGGGAAATCCGTGTCCGGGCGGAGTAGGAATGCTGCTGATCTGGGAATTGCCGAACACCAGGTTGGAGGCCGTGTAGTACGGATGGCACTCATCGTCTCCTGTTCCCAGCGTGGCAAGACCATGCAGGACGCACACCTCGAAAGTGTCGCGCAGGTAGCTGAGCTCGCCATAGACACGGGTCGTCTGCGCTCTGGCGATGTAGTTCCGATACTGCGAAATGGCGATTGCCGCCAGAATGCCGATAATGGCGATCACAACCATCAGTTCAATCAGGTTGAAGCCCTTGGATGACGGATTTGGCGCGTGTTGCCTGCGCGGAAGCGATTGTGTCTGGTTCATGGCATGAGTCCTTGCAATGTTTCCGGATGCAGCAAGAACCATGCGCGGCCCGGCAATTGCGGAGCGGTGCGGAAACGTGTCATAGCGTGGCGCTATAGCGGCCAACGCCTGACGAAAAACGTCACCCGGAAAGCGTCTGGCGTTCCGGGTGACGCATGGATGTTGCGGCGGGATTCAGACTGCGGGATTCAGGCTGTACTGACCCGTCAGGCTGGCTTCGGCCAGGACGTGGCCCGCGATGGCCTGGCGCAGGGCAGGACCGGTCAGTTGGCCCTCGTGCGGCAGGCGTTCCACATCCAGAGCGTAGAGCGTGAAGATGTAGCGGTGCAAACGCTCGTCGTTCCACGGCGGGCAGGGGCCATCGTAACCGTAGTAGTCGCCGCGCATGTCGTGGTCCTGGGCAAACCAATTCGTGTAGTCATTGAGGCCGCGCCGCGAGCCATGCGGCCCCGGAGGACCGGATTTTCCCCGTGGCGTTACGCCGCGGGAAAACTCGCCTGCCTCGATTTTGACGAGCGTGGCGGGCAGGTCGGCAAGCACCCAGTGGAAAAACTCCATGCGCGGCAATGTTGCGGGCACGACTCGGCCTTCCTGGTTTACGTCATCGCCTTGCGCGGGGACATCGGGATCATGGCAGATGAGCGCGAAGCTCTGCGTGCCTTCGGGCACATCGCGCCAAACGAGGTGAGGGTTCAGGTTTTTGCCCAGGCGGATATGTCGTGCGGCATCCTGGATCCCGAACGCAAAATCCTCCGGAATCCGGTCGCCATCGGCAAAACTGTTGCTGAAGAGTTGCATCGTTGGTCTCCATGAAGGAAAAGCGCTTTCCAAGATTGTACGGTTGTTCGGGGAAAAAGTCCCGTGAAAGCCCGGAAGAGGCGGAACTCTCCGGGCAGGCACGACCATCTGGCGGGTCGGTACCGATATATCGTTATTTAAAATTAGTCCGTCCACTCATATTGCAGCGCAATAGAATGGAGCGGAATTGTTTGTTTTCTAGCAGGTAAAATGTCTTCTTTCCCACAACCTTTCCCGTCCATCGTGTTTTCCGGCGACGAAATCGACCGGGGTGTGCGCCGTGAGGAAAAAAACCTTCTCTCCTTCCGGGAACCGCACGCCTTGGCCTTGAGCATCCGCGCCAAGGCGCTGGTCTTCGAGGACCCGAAATCGAAGGAACTCCTGAAGAACATCCAGAAACTGGCGCCCAGCGACGCCAACATCCTGATTCGCGGCGCCACGGGAACCGGCAAGGAACTGGTGGCGCGCTACGTACATGCCCTGAGCCGCCGCGCCGAAGCGCCGTTTCTCGCGGTCAATTGCGGCGCGATTTCCGAGAACCTGATCGAAGCCGAACTGTTTGGCTATGAAAAGGGCGCTTTTACGGGCGCGGCAACGGGCAAGGCTGGCTGGTTCGAGGCCGCCGACGGCGGCACCCTGTTTCTGGACGAGATTGGCGACCTGCCCTTGCACCAGCAGGTCAAGCTTCTGCGTGTCCTTCAGGAACGGGAAGTCGTCCGGCTGGGGTCTCGCCAGGCCATCACGCTCAACATCCGCCTGATCGCCGCGACCAATGTCGATTTGGAGGAGGCGGTTGCTGCCGGTCATTTCCGGGAAGACCTGTATTACCGGCTCAAGGTGGCAACCCTGCACCTGCCTTCGCTCTACCAGCGCCCCCGAGACATCCCGACGCTTCTTGAATACTTTATCGGGTATTACGCCCAGCGTCTGGGTGACGACCGGACAAAGGCGCGCATCGCGCCTGCGGCGCTGGAACAGTTGTTGTCCTACCCGTGGCCGGGCAATATCCGGGAACTGGAAAACGCCGTGCATCACGCCATGATCGTCAGCCACGACGATGTACTCCAGATCGAGGATTTCGGGCTGTCTCACACACCTCCATCCTTTGCGACGAGCACCGCCACCGCAACAACTGCCGCAAGTTCCAGCCTGGAGGCGGCATTGCGGGAAATTTTCACCAATCCGCAGCATTCCGGGCGCTCCGTAGATGATCTGATCGAAGAGACCATCGTGCGCACGGCGTTCGAATTCTGTGGGCGCAACCAGTCGGCAACCGCCCGTCTTTTGGGCGTCACGCGCAATGTAGCCCGCGCCCGGCTGCAACGCTTCGGTTTCATTGACCCCAATACTCCTTGAGACGGAACGTTCGTCGGCAGCAACGGGATTTCCATTTCCGCTCCTCACACCAAGTTCCGTGCCCATGGACGCAATCTCTCCGGAAACACCCAACAAAAAATTCAGGCACCCTTTGTTCCCCCGGAGGAGGAGAACAAAGGAGCGCCTGAATCTCCCATTCTGCCCTACTGTTTCGGCGGCGGTTCGGTAATGAACCCGACCTTGGCGATTCCCGCGCGCTGGGCGGTAAGGATCACGCGACCCACGTGTTCATAGGCCGCCCCGGCATCCCCGCGAATCTGGATTTCCGGCTGCGGGTCCTGCACCGCAACCCGCTTCAATTCCTCCAGAAGCACCTCACGCCCGATCCTGCCTTCATTCCAGAACACATCGCCGCTTTGCGTCACCGCGATGTTGATGTTTTCCGGCTTTGTCACGCGCGGCTGGTTGCGCTCCTTGGGGAGATCAAGTGCGACGGTCTTGGTCGCAACCGGGATCGTAATCAGGAAAATGATGAGCAGCACCAGCATCACATCGACCAGCGGTGTAGTATTGATGGCGGAGAGGACTTCGTCCTCTTCCTCCGTTCCAACCTGCATGCCCATGATGGATTACGCCGAAACCGCATGGACAGGTGGGATGATCCGGGCGGGCGCACCGCTCTCCCGTTCATCCTGCTGCGCCGAGCGGGAACCCAGAAGCACCGCGTGCAGTTCCGCGCCAAAGGCGCGAACATCTTCCAGCGCGGCCTTGTTCCGGCGCACGAGCCAGTTGTAGCCCAGCACGGCGGGCACCGCCACGGCAAGACCCAGCGCGGTCATGATCAGGGATTCCCCGACGGGACCGGCCACCTTGTCGATGGAAGCCTGCCCGGCGATGCCGATCGCGGTGAGGGCATGGTAGATTCCCCAGACCGTTCCGAAAAGTCCAATGAAGGGCGCGGTCGAACCTACGGTAGCCAGGAAGGCCAAGCCATCCTGAAGGCGGTTTTGCACGTTTTCAATGGCGCGTTGGATGGAAAGCTGCAACCAGTCATTGAAGGCGATGTGCCCCAACAGCCCCGAGTGCTTTTCCGTGGCCTCATGCCCGGTCTGGACGATGTAGCGATAGGCGCTGGCAGCGGGCAGCGTCTCGACAGCCTGCTGGATGTTGCCCGCTTCCCAGAAGGTTTTGTTGGCGGCCTTGCCGTGCCGGAACAGCTTTTGCTGTTCATAGAGCTTGGTCAGGATGATGAGCCAACTGCCAAACGACATAATGAGCAGGATCACCAGTGTTCCCTTGGCGACGAAATCGCTGCCCTTCCAGAGGGCCTCAACGCCATAGGGATTGTCGACCTCAATCTTGTCGTCAGCGCCAGCATTGTTGGAAACATTGGGAGCAGGCGCTGCTTCGGCAGACGCGGCTTCCGCAACCGCCGCCGGGGCAGATTCGGCTTCCGTCACCGGAGCGGCAACATCGGCAGGCGGAGCCGCTTCCTGGGCACTGGCAAGATTGCCGCCCAGCAGAAAGGCAAGCAAGGCGGTTGCGCGCAGAAATGCGCCGGGGCGTTGAAAACGAAAGAATTGTGAATGTGACATGGAAATTCTCCAAAAAACGATGCAAAGAAAAACGAAGCCAATGGAACCCACGGGACTTCATCGCGGCGATACGGCCAGTGTCAAAAATGAGCAGAAACCATGCCCGAAAAAGGAAAACAATAACCTGTTGATAAATATGGTTTTTTTGATTCCACAATCGGGCATGGGGCAGCAGGCTGATTCACAATCCACAATCCATGTTGATTTCACAGCATGGCATTTCTGGAATAAGGAATTCAGGGAAACGCGCAATAAGCTGATTCACCATCTACAGGAACTGTTCCGAGCCAACCAGGCCGACCTTGGTCAATCCCTTGCGCTGGATCTCCGCCATGACGCGGATTACATGTTCATAGCGTGCCGCCTTGTCCGGACGCACATGCAATTCCGGCACGGTTGCAAGCCGGGCCAGCGTCGAGAGCCGCTGTTCCAGTGCCGCGTGATCGCCCAGTTGTTCGTCGTTCCAGAAGATGTTGCCATCTGCGGCAATCTGGATGCGGACGATTTCCGGCTGGATTGGCGGTGTCTGCGAATTGTTGATGGGCAGGTTGAGATTGACAGAATGAAGCTGGATGGGAATCGTGATGATCAACATGATCAGCAACACCAGCATCACATCGATCAACGGCGTGGTGTTCATTTCTACCATGACTTCCGGATCGCCCGATTTTCCGACCGGATTGACTGCTGCACCCATGATCCAAGATCCTTTCCTGTGAAGATGAAGACATAAAATCCCGCGCAGGGACAAAAGCCACTGGGGATCGAAACGAATTCCTAGCATGAGCCATGCCAATGCCGATGATTTCCGCCAACATTTCTGCCGTCACCGCCGCCGCAAGGCGATATGCCCGCAAGGCGGGAAAGTCCTCCTGCCCCGTGCGCAACAGTTTCATGCGCAGGAATGTTGCCCGGTCAACAGCTTGCCGCTTCTTTTTCGGGAATGCGCATGGCGTGGCTGTCTTCCGGCGATCTCTGGAATCCCCCTGTTCATTGGGGAACATTTTTCTGTGTAAAATCCGAACGTGTCGCATGTTTTTGGTCGTTATCCGATGAAAGAAACTCCCGCCCTGCCTTCCCATGCGCTGGATTCCCACTGCCAAACCGGGCTTGGAGAGGATTTGCCGTCCGTGGAGTTGCCGTCCGTAGTACCCGCGGGGGCGCATGCTGTCGAAGCCTGCGCGCTCCTGAAGGCGCTGGCCAATGCGGATCACTTGATGCTCCTGTGCCGCATGAGCGCCACGCCCCGCAATGTGGGCGAGCTGGAAGCGGCCACCGGCATCCGCCAGCCTTCCCTTTCCCAGCAACTATGATAACTTGTCTCGAAGATGCTGATACGGCAAGGGTTCGTGGGGCGCGAGGCGTGTTGGCCTTGGCGGGTCTCGCACTCCTTGCCTGCCTCTCCCTTCTGGCCGCGCTTGCCGTGGGATCGCTGGAGACGGGGCTTGCCGGGTTTGTCGATTTCCTCTGCGGCAGGTCTTCGCTCGCGGCGGAAGTCGTGCTGCGCCTGCGGCTGCCGCGTGCGCTCACTGGTTTTGCCTGCGGTGGCCTTCTGGCGCTGGCCGGGACGCTCATGCAAACCTTGCTGCGGAATCCCCTGGCCGATCCCTACGTGCTCGGCATTTCCGGCGGCGCGGGAGTGGGGGCGCTCCTTGCCATGCTCTCTGGCCTCACCGGTCTGCTGCTGGATGGCTGCGCCTTCCTGGGGGCGCTTGGGGCACTCTTCCTTGTGTTTGGCTTGGCGCGTGGCGACAATAGCTGGACGCAGGCCCGGCTGCTGCTGACTGGCGTCATCGTCGCTTCCGGCTGCGGCGCGGTGGTGACGCTGCTCCTCGCCATCGCGCCGGAAGCCCGGCTGCGCGGCATGCTCTTCTGGCTGATGGGCGATCTCTCGCAGGCCGTCTCCCCCTGGGCGAGCCTCGCGGCGCTGGGAGCAACGCTCCTCTTCGCGCTGCCCTTTGCCCGCGAACTCAACCTCCTGGCGCGCAATGCCGAGACGGCGCGGACGCTGGGCGTCTCCGTGGGGCGGCTGCGCGGCTTCGTGTATTGCGTTGCCGCGCTGGCAACTGCCGCCGCCGTGGTCACTGCTGGTTCCATCGGCTTTATTGGCCTCATCGTGCCGCACCTGATGCGCCTTCTGGTGGGCAGCGACATGCGCCTCCTGCTCCCGGCCGCCACGCTCTTCGGCGGGGCCTTGCTGATGGCTGCCGACACGCTCTCGCGCACCGTGATCGCGCCGGAACAATTGCCGGTTGGCGTGCTCACCGCGCTGATCGGCGCGCCGCTTTTCCTCTTCCTGCTCGCCCGCGCCGAAAAGCCCCGATGAACAAGCAAGGGATGCCCGATGCCCGCCCGCTCCTGGAAGCCCACGAACTCACGGTGGCGATCGGGGGACGCTCCATCTGCCGGATGCTCACCCTTGCCGTGGCTCCCGGCGAAATACTGGTCATTCTGGGCCGAAACGGCGTGGGCAAATCCACCTTGCTCGCCACGCTGGCCGGTCTGCGCGCGCCTGCCTCGGGCGAAATCCGTCTTGCCGGACAAGGCTATGCCCAGCACGGGGCCAAACTTGCCGCCCGCCTGCGCGGCTGGCTTGGGCAGCGGCAGGAAGACCCGTTTTCGGCCAGCGCGCTGGAAATCGCGCTCATGGGCCGCCACCCGCATCTGGCGCGTTGGCAGTGGGAAGGGGAGGCGGAATTGCGCCTTGCCAGAGCCGCGCTGGCCGAGGTTGGGCTGGCGGGATGCGAGGCGCAAAAGATCGAGAGCCTCTCCGGCGGCGAACGCCAACGGCTCGCCATCGCCGCCCTGCTCGTGCAGGAAGCGCCCCTGATGCTCCTGGACGAACCGCTCACCCACCTGGACCTGAATCACCAGATTGCCGTGCTGGAACTCCTTGCCCAGCGCGCCCGAGCCGGGGCGGCGCTGATCCTTGTCCTGCACGACCCTGGCCTGGCGCGCCGCTACGCCCAGCGCGTCCTGCTGCTGTACGGCGAGGGCGAAAGCGCCCTGGGCGAGAGCGAAACCATCCTGACGCCGGAAACCCTCTCCCGGCTTTATGGCTATCCGCTGCTCCAGGCAGAAACCGCCGGCCGCATCGCCTTCATCCCCGCATGATGTTTGCTCAAGGAAACGCTGAACAAACAGGCAAATCGAATCGTCCGGGCGACAGGGTTTTGCAGAGGCAACTTTGTCTAGAATTTTTTGAAGGTTTTGCCAGATCAGGATAACGGCCGCGTCTGTCACGAGCTTTTAGACTTGTCCGGTTTTGTAGCACATGAATTGTCCGCTTTTTATGCCGGGGATGGAAACGGGTGGAGGGCGTAGCCCGGAGCCAGCTTCCATCCCCGGCAGCGCGCCGGGCGGACGGGTCAGGCGGCCTGTTTCAACGCATCGATCAGCCTCCCTTCTGGCGTGTAACTCGCCAATTTCCGTGGGCCGTGGAAAATGGACAAGGCGCTGTCCAGGTAGCGATGTACGCGCACCTTGGCCTTGACGTAGTGGCAACGGTATTGATCGCCGGGAATTTGCAGGATCAATTTCTCGAAACGCAACACGTGGAAAACGCCCGCGCGCTTGCGGCGAGTAGGCCGCGATCATCTCGATGCCCATCTGTCGCAACGC
>JAISLJ010000107.1 GCA_031290955.1 Zoogloeaceae bacterium
ATTTCGCTCCACGGCCCTTTCAGGCCCGTCGGGCCGACCCAGCGCAGGCAGAAATAGAGCCGCTGGCCGCGCTGTTCCTCCCCGAAGGTGAAGGTAAACGGGGTGCGCGTGTCGATCTCCGTATGCGGCAGGTCGCCTACCCCGGCAGGCGGCGTCGCCAGCAGGCCCCAACTGATTTCGCATTCATGCGCCCCGAGGGCGCGCGCCCGCCGCTGTGGAGCGGCACGCGCAACTCGTTGCGATCCACTTCGGAAACATGCGGATTGTTGCTGATCCAGGCGCTGTAATAGGCGCGGCAGGCGTGTTCGAGCGTCTTCCGCATCGAATTCTTCAGGAGCGTGTCGTCCCTGCCGTGGTTGGGCGGCTTGCGGCTTGTAATTATGATGAGGGGAAAATTCATCTTGTCAAGTCTTTTTACACTTTTTCTGCATGAAGAAATCGTGCCGGAGTATGCCGTGGAAAAGGAAAGCGAATCCTACACGATGAGGAAGGAATCACGCAAGGAAAAATTCCTGCTTTTGCACACACATGAAATCATGGGCTTCCGCTCCCCTGAATTGCCCGGAAGCGCACCTTTTCCCCGCTCCGCCTGCCGAATCGAACGGAACGGAATATGCAGATACTGTGCAGGGGAAAAAGGACGATCCATCGGTGGCGCCGCAAATTTCCTGTCCTCCGCCCTCAAAATGTCTCCCCGGCGCGCAGGTAGCGCCATTTGCCGGGCGGGAGGCTGCCCAGGCGCACCTTGCCAATCCGGACCCGTTTCAGGCCCGTCACGCGCAGGCCGACCAGTTCGCACATGCGGCGGATCTGGCGCTTCCGACCTTCGCACAGGACAAAACGTAGTTGATCGTCATTGATCCGGACGACCTGCGCCGGTTTCAGGGCCTGTCCGTCCAGATGGAGGCCGTGCCGCAGCAGTTCCAGGCCACGGGCGGAAAGACGGCCTTCCACACGCACCAGATATTCCTTTTCGATTGCGGAGTGCGCATCGATCAACTGCCGGGCGATGCGGCCGTCCCGGGTGAGCACGAGCAGCCCGGTGGAATCAATATCCAACCGACCCGCCGGGGCCAGCCCTTGCAGGTGGCGGCGCTCGAAGCGCGGATCGTCGGGCGCGCGTTGCCAGTTTTCCACGCGCACCAGCGTCACCGCAGGCACATGCCCCGCCTCGGGCTGGCCGGAAACAAAACCCACAGGCTTGTGGAGCAGGATGGTCACGCATTCCGCCTGTGCCTTCCGGGCTTCGGGCGCGAGCGTCAGCACCGCTTGCGGTTGCGCCCGCGTCCCCAGCGCCGTCACCCGCTGGCCATCCACGAAGACCCAGCCCTGTTCGATGTAACGATCCGCCTCACGCCGGGAACACAGCCCGCGCTCGGCAAGCAGTCGGGAAATCCGGACGCCGTCCGGCTTGTGGGGAGGATGCGAGGGGGAAGTCATCATGTCCTGCGTATGTTCTGTGCCATTGCCTCCTGCGTCCTGCAAAAGGCAGGTCTGCGCGAACACAAGGGCTTGCGGAGAACCGCGGACGGAGGCCTGCCCGCGCGTCCAATCTTCTCCCCCTTGCCGCCCTCAAGGGGCCAAGGGGAAAGAACGGCGCGAAAAAGTCAGATCGGGCGGACGGGAAGCTGGTAGTTGTTTTGCGTCATCAGGTCGATCCCGCATTCCAGGTTTTCCACCCAGTGGATGAAATCCGTGACTGCCTGCTTGCCGACGAAGCGGCGACCATGCTGCGGCACGATCTGTTCGATTTCCAGTTGCCGCGCCATGTGCGCCCACAGGCGACAGATCTTGCCGCTCACGATGTAACGCTTGTGAAACGCCGTCATATGCTGGACGTTGGAAGCGAAATCACGCACCGGTTCGGCAGCCTGCTGGTGGGTGACCAGGGAGGCGCCCAGATCGCCGCTGAAAAGAATCTTGGCGATCGGGTCATAGAACTGGAAATTGCCTTCCGCATGCATGAAGTGCGCCGGGATGGCGGCGATGCGGCAACTGCCCAACGTAATTTGCGCCCCTTCGTCCGGAATCCCGACGATGCGATGGGTATTGTCCTTCCCGGAAGTGAAATGCGGCACGAAGCGCGTCCACAGGGAGGAAATCAGCACCTTGCAACTGGAGGCCACAAACCATTTGTTCACGGAGGCAATGATGTCCGGATCGGGATGCGAGGCCAGGATGTAATCGAGATTCTTGGAGGAGAAGTATTTCTGCATGTCGATCAACAGGCCGGTGTACGTCATGTTGCCGCCCGGATCGATGAGCGCGCCGTGACCGCTGTCAACAATCAGGAACTGGTTGCACTGCACAGCGGATGTCGTCCGATCATCCACGAGATCATAAAACGCATGAACCACATGTTTGCCGTTGTTGTAGAGTTCTACAGCCATTCCGGAATTCCTCAAACGCAAGAAACGCTATCTTACACGAAAATTTGATCCGGGTTCAGTTCCACCGGGGATCGATTTGGGTAATCGTATGAATCCTGTGGAAGAGAGGGGAAGTCGCTGCGGCAGGCGACAAACCTTGATGTCGCCTCGTCTGGGGATGGAAGCGGCACGGGCAGCGGATTTTCCTTTCTCGGGTAAATTCTCGGAAATCGCGTCCAAGTCCATGTCCTGCCAAGGAATTTCCGGTTGCCCACAAAAACTGTGGATAACTTTGTGGACAGGAACTGGAGGAGCGCGCCAAGCGCCTTCTGGATCAAGGATTTTCCGGGTTTGCCCAAAAAGGTGGCGACCGGAAAAACCTTTTGAAATCAAGCAGATGCAGAAACTTCCGAATTTTTGCTCCCGGCATATCTGCTTTTCGTCTCTTGTGTTGCGTTCTGTGTATAAGATGCTTGGGCGGGCTTGCCGAAAAGCCATTCTTGTGCTTGCGCCTTCAGGCTTGCCGACGGTAGCCGTGCACCGTTTCCACGAGCGCCGCGACGTGTTCGGGCGGAGTGAATTGCGAGATGCCGTGCCCCAGGTTGAACACGTGACCAGTATTGCCGGGGCCGAAGGCTTCCAGCACCTTCCGGGCTTCGGTGGCGATGATTTCGGGCGGCGCAAAGAGAACGCCAGGGTCGAGATTTCCCTGAAGCGCGACTTTCTCGCCTACCCGGCGCCGCGCCGCGCCCAGGTCGATGGTCCAATCCAGCCCCACGCCATCAGCGCCGCTTGCCGCGATTTGTTCGAGCCACAGGCCGCCGCCCTTTGTAAACACGATGGCGGGAATCCGTGCTCCCTCCCGGATACGATGCAGTCCGGCGAGAATCTGCCGCATGTAGGCAAGCGAGAATTCCGCATAGGCCGCCTCCGTGAGCGCGCCGCCCCAGGTGTCGAAGAGCATGACCGCCTGCGCGCCGCTTTCGATCTGGGCATTGAGATAGGCAGTGACGGCCTGGGCATTGACGGCAAGGATGCGGTGCAGCAAATCCGGGCGACTGTAGAGAAGGCTCTTGAGATGGCGGAAATCGCGGGAGCCGCCGCCCTCGACCATGTAGCAGGCGAGGGTGAAGGGACTGCCGGAGAAGCCGATGAGCGGCACGGCATTGTCCAGCGCCTTGCGGGCCGCGGCAACGGCGTCCATCACATAGCGCAGGTGGTCGAAGGGATCGGGCGCGGAAAGGTCGTTGATCGCCCATTCTTCCCGCAAGGGACGCTCGAAGCGCGGCCCCTCGCCGGTCTCGAAACGCAATCCCAGCCCCATCGCGTCCGGTATGGTGAGGATGTCGGAGAACAGGATGGCGGCATCGAGATTGTAACGGGCGATGGGTTGCAGGGTGGCTTCGCAGGCCATGTCCGGCGAGCGGCAGAGCGTGAGGAAATCCCCGGCGCGCAGCCGGGTCTCGCGGTACTCCGGCAAATACCGCCCCGCCTGACGCATGAGCCAGAGCGGCGTGTGGTCGGTCGGCTCCTTCAGGAGGGCGCGCAAAAAATTGTCGTTCCGGGGTTTCGTCATGGAGATCGGCTCAAAAACACAAAACCCGGATTATCAATGAACAAGGCGGGCGCAGGAAAGAGGAAAATGATCGGCGGCAAAGCTGCCGCATCTCCTTCTCACCTGCTCGCCAGGCGTTTGCGCACGACCCACAGCAGGAGTCCGCCCAAGAGAAGGGCGGCCAGCAGGGTCGCGGCGACCGCCGCCTGCCAGAATCCGGCCACGCCCTGCGGCACGGGGGCGTGGAAGGCGAGCCAGTAGCCGAATCCCAATCCCAGTCCCCAGAACGCGCCCATGTGGATCAGGAGCGGCAGGAAGCTGATCTTGTAGGCACGCAGGGAAAAACAGGCGACAGTCTGGATCGCGTCGAAAATCTGGTAGATGGCGATGTAGAAGATGAGCGCGGCGGCAACGGCGGCAACCTGCGGGTCTTCCGTCGCCAGGCGGGAGATGGCTTCCCGGAACTGGAACCAGAACAGGGCCATGACCACGGACGCAACGCAGGCCGTGACGAGTCCGGCGCGGGCGAAGGCCCAGGCCAGACGCTCCCTGCCCGCGCCTGCAGCCTGCGCCACCTGGGTGGCGGTGGCGATGGCCAGCGACAGGGGCAGCATGTAGGCCAGCGCGGAAATGTTGGCGGTGATGCGGTGTCCGCCGACCGCCTCCGCGCCCAGGCGGGCGATGAAAAGCGCGGTGAGGGTGAAGGCGCTGATTTCCACGAGATAGGAAAATCCCGTGGGAACGCCTAGGCGCAGCAATTCCTTCTGCGCCGACCTAGCGGGTTTTTCCCAGCGGGAGAAGATGCCGAACGGCCTGAAACAGGGCAGGCGCGCGAGGAGGACACCGCAGCAAACGAAACTCCCCAGATTGACGAGCGCCTGCGAAAGAGCCGCGCCCGGCGCGCCCAGGGGCGCAAGGCCGGGCAGGTGCCCGCCGACCAGGCACCAGGCGAGAAGCGCATGCGTGAGGGTTTCCGCGCAGGAGACGTACATCAGGGGGCGCGGATGTCCCAGCGCGGCGGCCACCGCGTAGAAAGCCCGGTAGCCCAGATTGGCGGGGAGCGCGAAGGCCATGAGGCGCAGGTAGGAGACGGCGATTTCTTCCACTTCCGGCTCCAGCCGGGCGGGCGCAAGCAGTTCGCGGGGGAAGAGGCCCAGCGGGAGGATGCCGAGACCGGCGAGGAACAATGTGAGCCACAATCCCTGCCGCACGTCCGCGCCGATGGCCCCGATGCGTCCGGCGCCGCAGTGGTGGCCGACAATGGGCGCCAGCGCCTGGAGCACGCCGCCCAGCGCCAAGGCCAGGGTCACGTAGATGCCCGAGGCAACGGCCACCGCGGCAAGGTGGGCGGTGGAAAAATGCCCGACGATCAGGGTATCCGCCACCATCATGCCGATGGAAACGAATTGGGCAACAAGCAGGGGCCAGGCCAGCCCAAGGATCCTGCGCACAAGGTCCTGCGGACGGCAATTGTCCTGCGGGTGGCGATCATCTTGCGGGTGATGATCGTCTTGCGGAGGACGGCTGTCCGGGATCATGTCCGGAGGAGCCACGTCCAGAGGGGCAGGGTGCACATGGCGGCGAGGATACCATAGCCGACCAGGGCGGCAGCGAGGCGCGGGGCGAGGTCGTAGGCGATGGCGAGCACGGCGGCGGTGACCATGGGCGGCATCGCGGTCTCCAGCACGTTTACCTGCAACATTTCCGCTTTTAACCCGAAGAGGAACACGGAAGCGCCCCAAGCAATGGTCGGGAGCGCCAGGAGTTTCAGGAAGAGTCCGGCCACGAGCGCCCGGCTTTCGTTGCGCGGCAACTGGAAGCGCAGCGAAAAACCCACCGCCAGCATGACGAGCGGCAACATGGCTTCCGCGAGGCTGCGCAAGGCACGTTCCAGCCATTCCGGCGGCTGGGCGGGCATGATCGTCAGGCCGATGAGCAGCGACCAGGCGGGCGGAAAACGCGCGATGCGTCCCAGAATCACGGCGGGCGTGGGCGGCGTGTTGCCGCCGAAACGGGCGCAGACGAAGAGTCCATAGGTAGAGAGCATCAGGAAGGTGCCGAACTGGTCGTAGATCACTGCGTAGGCTTGCGCCTGCCCACCCAAGAGGGCGTGGATCACCGGATAGCCGATGAAGCCGGTATTGCCGAGCGCGACGCACAGGAGCAGGACGGCATATTCATCCCGACGCAGCCGCAGCAACCGACGGGCCAGGGTCACGAGGCCGACGGCCAGGGCGCCGATGAGCCAGGGCGTGAGCGCCAGCCCAAGGAGCCGCCATTCAAAATGCAGGCGCGGAATCGACAACAGCACGGCAGCGGGCAGGCAAAGGTAGAGCACCACCCGGTTCAGGACATCTGCCGAGTTCTCCGGCATCACTTTCAAGCGAGCGAACAACACGCCCAGCGCGAACATCAAGAGAATCTGGAATCCTGCGGACAGCAATTCATCACCTCAGGCAGATGGTTGCGCCACGCCCGCTTGTGACGGGAGAAGCGCGCAAGAAGCGATCCGTGAATTGTGTGCCATTGTCGGTGAGGATGGTTTCGATGCGAGTGGGGCAGGCTTCGCGCAGGGCATTCTTATGCAAGCGAAGTTCCATCTTTCTCTCCTTTCCTTGTCTTTTAGCGAATCTACCACGTCCCGTAACACCTCATGCGCAAAAAAACAGCGACCAGCGAGAAAATTGAATCGAATCATCCTTCCCGAAATTCCAGCGGACAGTGATGAAGAAACAGCGCCAAGCGAAGAAAGAAAAATTGCCGTCCGCAGGACTCAAAGGAATCCCAAGCTGACCTGGAAGAGGCGTTCCACTTCTTGCACGCGCTTTTTCTCGACGCAGAACACGATCACGTGGTCGCCGGACTGGATGATGGAATCGCCATGCGCGATTTCCACGCGCCCCAGACGGCGATCCACCGTGCCGTCGTCGCGGACGCCCAGGGTTTCCACGACATCCAGGTCGCGCACCATCGCCAGGACGGCCACGCCCGAAGGCCAGGGAATGTCGCGGATGCGCTTGCCGACCACGCGGGAATTGCCGGTGTCGCCATGCGCCACGATCTCCAGCGCCTCCGCCGCGCCGCGCCGCAGGGAATGGACGGCGGCCACGTCGCCCCGGCGGATGTGGGTGAGCAGGACGCCAATGGAGGCATGCGCCGGGGAAATGCCGATGTCGATGAGGCCGCCCTGCATCATGTCCGCGTAGGCGCGCCGGTTGATGAGCGCCGCAACCCGCTTGCAGCCCATGCGCTTCGCAAGCGTCGCCGCCATCATATTGTTTTCGTCATCGTTGGTAAGCGCGAGGAAAATATCCATCTCGGCGATGTTTTCCTGCTCCAGCAATTCCTCGTCCGTCGCGCTGCCCAGCAGCACCAGGCTATCCTTCAGGCGTCCCGCGATGTAGTCGGCCTGCGCTTTCGCGCTCTCGATCACCTTGACCTGATGCCGTCCTTCCAGCGCCGCCGCCACGCGCATGCCGATGTTGCCGCCGCCCGCGATCATGATGCGCTCGACCGGCGGCAGCGTGGGCACCAGTTCTTGCAGCACGGCCCGGATGTGCTCGGCTGCCGCCAGCACGAAAAGTTCGTCGCCGGGCAGGATGCGGGTCTCCCCGCTCGGGACGATGTGTTCCTCTTTGCGATAGAGGGCGGCGATGCGGACATCCACATCCAGCGGCAGGCGCGCGCGGAGGAGGCTCGTCGGCTGGCTGACCAGCGCCCCCTCTTCCTGGATGCGCAGGGCGATGAGGGAGACGCGGCCGCCGACGAAATCGAGCACCTGCAAGGCTTCCGGGAACTCGATCAGGCGGGCGAGATGCTCGGTGATGATCTGTTCCGGGCAGATCGTGAAATCCACCGCGAACACTTCCGGGGAAAGCAGGCGCTCGTCTTCGAGAAAGTCGCGGGAGCGCAGGCGGGCGACGCGGGTTGGAACATTGAAGAGGGTCTGGGCGATCTTGCAGGCAACGAGGTTGGTCTGATCGCTTGAAGTCACGGCGACGATGAGATCGGCGTCACTGGCCCCGGCGCGCGCCAGCACGGAAGCATGCACGGCATTGCCTGCCACGGTGCGCAAATCCAGACGGTCTTGCAGGAACGCGAGACGCTCGCCATCCATGTCGATCATGGTGATGTCGTTTTCCTCCGCCACCAGACTTTCCGCCACACTGGCGCCCACCTGCCCCGCGCCGAGAATGATGATTTTCATGCGGAACGCGCCGGGTTTTCGCGGAGACAGCAGGCGGATCGGGAGAGCATCATGGACATGGAAGCGGACAGGGGAAAACTACCATTATATCTGTCCGCGCTTGGATGTCGCATCCCGGCGCGAAGCGCCTGCGTTGCAATACAATGAGCGCCTTGCAACAAACAGGAGGCTTGCATGGGCGCTACGATGACAATCAAGAAATCTCTGGTTCATCGTCATTCTCCGGGGCGCAGCCCCGTGGCAATCCATACGGCACATGGATTGCTTCGCTTCGCTCGCAATGACGATTGTTTTAATCAGAGGTTCCTCAAGGGAAAGCCACCATCCCGCAAGATTGGAAAGCGCCCGCGAATTCTGGAGCAACGAGACGGATTTCCGCAGTGCGGAAGCGGTATGTCCCTTTTTATGGCAGAATAAGCCCTTTGAATATGAGGGTCGCCAGGATGGTCAACACGCAGGTCTTCCAAACCTTTCGCGGCAAGGCTCTGCCGCAGGCAAACACCATCAATGCGGAACACACCGCCGCCTACGCCACGGACGATATCCTGCTTGCGGGATTGATCGCCAATTCGCGTCATCCTGACGTCTACGAAATCGTCGGCCCGTCGTTGAGCAGCGAAAATTACGCGATCATGAT
>JAISLJ010000108.1 GCA_031290955.1 Zoogloeaceae bacterium
CCCGTTGTCGTCGGCTGATGACCTGGAGGCGCTGCCCCTCAAACGGATGCCCAATTCGCGTAATCGTGACCGACTCTGTAACCTCGTGGTGAGGGGTAGTCTGTCGTGGTTTCCTTCGAGCGGTGAAATCCCCCGCTTTTTCGCAACATTGCGGGAAATGCGGGGAAAGCCGGATCAAAACAAACGCCAGTTCGTCAAAACGCCAATTCCCAGCGCAGCCAGGCGATGTTTTGTTCCGGCACATTGGCGTAGACGGAATCCGTCGGGCCGCTGAAGTGGCGAAAGCCCGCAAGGAAGCGGTGGCGGTTCCGGGTCTGCTCGAAGCCTGCCGTGAGCACCACGCCCCGGTCGCGGGGCGCGGCGAAGAGTTCGAGGTAAGGTTTGAAGCCGTGACCATCATCATGGGCAAAACGCAGCAGCAAGTTTTCGCGTATAAGACCCGGCTGGCGGTATGCCTGGGCTGACCAGGCAACATTGGCGGCAACGATCCCCCCACCGGCAGGCGTGGCGGGGAAAAGAGCGGCATGCGCCGTTTGTGCCCGCGTGAGCGCGAAGAGCCGCCGCCAATCCTTTCCGGCATATGCCTCGCCGTCGTAGTGCGCTTCGGCAAGCACGCTCCAGCCGGATTCCCCCGTCCATTGCAGCCCGGCAACCGCCCGCGCGCCATGCTTGCGCAGAACGCGACGCATAGGATCTGCCGCCGCGAACAGTTCCCCTTCCCGCAGCAGCCGGTTGATCGTCACAGGATAGCGCTGCGCATACAGCGCCGCGCCGTGGAGCGACAATCCGTCATTGACCACATGCGTCGCCCCCAGGCCGAATTCCAGCTTGCGCGTGCGCGAGAGCCGCGCCACAAGGTGCAGGTCATGCTGTTCCGCGAAGCGGAAATAACGCAGCGCCAGCGCCTCGTCCTTGCGATCCCCGGCATGGTTTTTCTGCGTGGCGGGATTGATCCAGGCCAGCGTCAACGCGCCATTTTCGCTGAAATGTTCCAGCGCCAGGAGCGGCAGGCCGACTAGGGCGGGCGGGTTGTGTGCGCGCCGGTCTTCCCGCTGGATGACATCCAGCGGCCGAAAGCCAAAACCAACGCCCCAGGTCGTGACTTTCTTGCCCAGGCTCCAGTCGAGGCCGTTTTCCAGCTTGCCGTCGTAGTAAAGCTGGTTGATGTCGCTCTCGAAGGCAGCGGCAGAGCCGTTTTCCCCGGAGGCGAGGCGCAAGGTCGATTGCGCGGAAACCCCCCGCCAGCGCAGGCGCAATTCCAGATCACTGCGCGTCCGCGCATGCGTGCCGGGCAAGAGCGGCAACGCCGCATGCCCATCCGTGCCGCTTTTCCTGTCGTGATGCGCGAGGGAGAAGGAAAACTTCGCGTTCAGTTCCTGGGCAGAAGCGGGAAAAACCGTCCCGGCAAAGCAAAGGACAGGGCAAAGGAGGACGAGGAGAAGGCGCATTTCAAAGGTTCAAAGGGCAGAAGGATAACGGATCGCCAATGCGCGGGACTTTGGCCCCGTGACATCCTGGCGAACAGCGCAATAATCCAGGCGGCGCAACCGCAAGGAGTTTAACATGGCGCGAACCGCCGCATATTTCGTCATTGCGAGGACCGAAGGCACATGGCAATCCACGCGCCCTTCATCAGGGCCTGGGTGGTCGCCTCTGGATTGGCCAACAGGGCATTGAAATTTTCAAAACTCACTTCATGCGGTGTTTCGCGCACTCCCTTGGGACCGAACAGCATGCGCGGACGGTCGGCAAGAATGCCCGTACTATGAAAACCACGATAAAGTATCGTTTTTTTATCGTGGTCAACAAGTATTGCCACGACACTGATAGTTGGCACAAAACCGGGACAATCATTTACCGAGCTTGCCGTGCAGGCAGGTTCGAAAAAACCGGCGCCCTGCAAGGAAATCACGAGAAAGGCATCCGACCGGGAACGGATCTTTTCATATTTCAGTTCATATTCCAGAAACAGGGGAAGGCGCGATTTGTCGCCGCCCGTTTTCATGGACAACACTTTCCCGCCTCAGAATCGACGGCAAGACCAGACAGGCGGCTTGGGCTGACTGTATAATCGTCGCTTTTTTCCGTCTCTTTTTCCTTCCATGCGTGTTTTTCGCGGCGTTCCGCCTTCCTTTCCGGTTGCCACGCCCACGGTGCTTGCCATTGGCAATTTCGATGGTGTGCACCGGGGGCATCTGGCGCTGCTTGCGCGTTTGCAGGAACAGGCGGCGGCGCTTGGCTTGCCCGCGACGGTGATTACGTTCGAGCCGCATCCGCGGGAATTCTTTACGCCCCGTACCGCGCCTGCGCGTCTTGCGCCCTTGCGGGAAAAACTGGAATCCCTCGCGGCGGCGGGCGTGGCACAGACTTGCGTCCTCCACTTCTCTTCCGCCTTCGCTGCCCTGCGCGCGGAAGATTTCGTCGCCGGAACGCTGGTCTTGGGCCTGAAGGCGCGGCATCTCATCATCGGCGATGATTTTCGCTTTGGCGCGGATCGTCAGGGGGATTTTGCCTTTCTCGTCGCGGCGGGAAAACGTTTCGGCTTTGCCGTGGAAGCCATGCCCACCGTATTTCTCGATGGCGAGCGGATTTCCAGTTCGGCAGTGCGCGAGGCGCTGGAGCAAGGGCGGATGGAACGAGCCGCCGCGCTCCTGGGGCGTTCCTACGCCATCGATGGCCGGGTTGTGCCGGGCAGCAGGCTGGGGCGGCAACTGGGTTTCGCTACCGCCAATATCCACATCCGCCGTTTGCCGCTGCCCATGACGGGTGTGTTCGCCGTGCAGGTGGCGGGTTTTGGCGACAGGCTCCTGCCCGGCGTCGCCAATCTGGGCGTTCGCCCCACGCTGCATCCCGCGGATGGCGATTGTTCCACTCGCCTGGGGGGAGGCGGCGAACGTCCGATTCTGGAGACACATCTTCTTGATTTTCATGGGGATCTTTATGGCGCGCATCTTTCCGTCCGCTTCGTGCGCAAGCTGCGCGACGAAATGAAATTTCCCGATCTTTCCGCCCTGCAAGCCCGGATCGCCCAGGATGTAGCTGCGGCGCGGGCTTTTTTTGAAAACGAGCATCCTCATGGCTGACTACAAACACACCCTGAACCTTCCCGACACGCCTTTCCCCATGCGCGGCGACTTGCCCAAGCGCGAACCGGGCTGGATTGCGGATTGGCAGCGCGGCAAACTCTATGCGCGCATTCG
>JAISLJ010000109.1 GCA_031290955.1 Zoogloeaceae bacterium
CGCAAAAGAATCGTGCAGGACGACCTCGTGGAGGGCATCATCGCCATGCCCACGCAATTGTTCTACACCACGCAGATTCCTGTTTCGCTGTGGTTTTTGAGCCGCAACAAGCGGCAAAAAGGCAAGACGCTGTTCATCGACGCCCGCAAGATGGGAACGATGGTCAGCCGCCGATTGCGCGAAATGAGCGTCGAAGACATCGCAAAAATTGCCGCGACCTTCGAGGCGTTCGACGACGGAACGCTTGAAGACGTGAAAGGTTACTGCGCCGCCGTGTCCACAGAAGAAATCGCCAGCCAGCGGCCAGCATGAGTTCGATCAACTGTGCGCCGCGCTGGAGATTGAGCACGCAGCAGACCAACGGCATGGTCGAGCGTTTCAATGGTCGCATTGCGGACATCCTGAAGACCCATCATTTCATGAGCGGCGAAGACCTGGAACAGACGCTGCTCCGATATGCCATGCTCTACAACGAACTCCTGCCCCAAGCCGCACTCAACAGCAAAACCCCCTCTGGATGCCATGAACATGTGGCATGCTTCCCACCCGCAACTCTTCCTTCATCCGCCAGGATCGAATCATCCGGGATGCGACAATGCTTCCCCGCCGCGTCGAGGCGCTGGAGCGCGGCCATGAGATCGGCGCGGCCAATCGCGCCGATGGGCATTTCGCCCAAGGTTTCCGCCAGGTGAAAAGCGAGGCCGCGTAGCGCGTTGGCGCGATAGCTCTCCGAGAGATCGGCCCGCCGCGCCCAGTAGGTTTCCGATGCCTCGTGGAAGGTGATCCCCGTTTGGCGCGGACGAGCCGCCATCGGGTCTTCGCCGCGCCGCAAGAGGGCACGGGCTTCCGCCAGCCGTTCCCGCGCCGCCGCCAGCGAGATTTCCGGGTAGGGGCCGATGGTCAGCGTCTTGGGTTTCCCGGCCAGCCGGTAGGCCACGCGCCAGACTTTCCCGCCGCTGGCCATCGCGTGGAGATACAGGCCGCCGCCGTCAAACAGTTTGACCGCCCCATCAATTGCCCGTAACCCGCGACACTGAGCGTCTGTGAGCTTATTTGTAGGCATAAATCCCCTTCCACTTGTTTCTTGCCTACAATTTTACCTACAGATGCGCTCTGGTCAAACTTGGGGAATGTTGGGTTTCATTGGGGCTCGTTGGGGCAAAATCCAAGTAAAAACAGGAAGTTACGGGATTCTATCTGGGGAAACCTGGGGAATATTTGGGTACGTTTGGGGTGTCCTGGCGGAGAGAGGGGGATTCGAACCCCCGTCAGGGTATTACCCTGAACACGCTTTCCAGGCGTGCGACTTAAACCACTCATCCATCTCTCCGGGAAGCCGCGCATTGTAGCAAAACTGGCGACTCGTGTCCTGCGGACGACGATTTTTCCCTGCCGGTTTCAAAGAAAATTGCTGCCCACAAGACAGTTGTTCCGCGCATGGTAATTTTCCCCCATTGGGTTCAGAGAGAAATTGCCGTCCGCAGGACAAATTGCTGTCCGCAGGACCGGAAGTCAGAGATTGATGTCAGCGGAACTGTTGCTGCGGAGGAGGCGGACGGCTTCCTTGACGGCGTTTTCCGGCAGATCCGGCAGGAGCTTCTCGATGAAGGCATATACATAGCCACGCAGCCAGGCGCCGCGCCGGACGGCAAGGCGGGACGTATTGAGAGGGAAGAGATCATCCGCCTCCAGGAGCGCCAGGCCGCGGTCCTGCTCCGGATTGAAGGCCATCGAGGCGATAATGCCAACGCCCAGGCCTTCGCTCACATAGGTCTTGATGATGTCAGCGTCGATGGCGGAGAGCACGATATCCGGAACGATGCCAGCATGGGCAAACGCCTGGTCGATGTGGGAGCGGCCTGTGAAACCCGCGTGGTAGGTGATGACCGGATACTCGCCAATGGCTTCCAGCGTGAGCTTCCCCCGCGTTTGCAGGGGATGTCCCTGGGGCACGATTACCGCGTGGTGCCAGCTATAGTAGGGAAAGGTCGCAAGGTCGTCCTCGCCGTCCAGCGCCTCGGTGGCGATGCCGATATCGGCTTCCCCGGCCAGAAGCATCTCCACGATCTCCCGCGGGCCGCACTGGTGCAGGACGAGATGCACCTTGGGATAATCCCCCTTGAACCAGCGGATGATCCTGGGCAGCTTGTAGCGGGCCTGGGTGTGCGTGGTGGCGACGACGAAATGCCCGCTTTCCCGGTTGGCGAACTGGTCGGCAATGCGGCGCAGGTTCTGGATATCGACCAGGATGCGGTCAACCACGGTGGCGAGTTCCTGTCCCGGCCCTGTGAGACGCAGCAGGCGTTTGCCGCGTCGCTCGAAGATTTCCACGCCCAGCTCGTCCTCCAGATCCCGAATGTGCTTGGAAACACCGGGCTGCGAGGTGTAGAGGGCGTTGGCGACTTCCGTCAGGTTGAAATCCTGGCGGATCGCTTCGCGGATGATGCGAAGTTGTTGCAAATTCATGATGTATTGGTTCCATGTTCAAAAATCCTGAGCCGCGAGGGCACGAGGCGCACGGCTTGTCCTTCCGCCAAGCCACGCGCCTCCTGCTCCGCGCGGGTCAGTTCTACCTCAAAATGCTGTCCGGCAAGTGGCGCTTCCACGCCTTCCAGCTCGATGTGCGCAATCGCGCCGAAAGCAAGAATGCGGGAAATGCGCGCGGCGATGCCCACGCCCTCGCTGTCCTCCGCCAGGATGTCGAGTTCATGCGGGCGGGCAAAGGCGATGACCGACGCGCCCGGCGTGAATGCATCGGTCTGCTGGTCGACTTCGGGATGAAGCGGCGTGTCGCCCACCTTGACCCGGCCATCCTCGGCGCGACCGTGGAAATAGTTGACCGTCCCGAGAAAGCCATAGACGAAGGGCGTGGCCGGATGCTGGTAGACCTCTTCCGGCGTGCCGATCTGCTCGATGCGGCCACGGTTCATGAGCACCACCCGGTCGGCGACTTCCAGCGCCTCTTCCTGATCGTGGGTGACGAAGATGGAGGTGATGTGCAATTCGTCATGCAGGCGCCTGAGCCAGCGGCGCAGTTCCTTCCTGACCTTGGCATCCAGCGCGCCGAAGGGTTCATCCAGCAGGAGCACCCTGGGCTCCACCGCCAGTGCCCGCGCCAGCGCGATGCGCTGACGCTGGCCGCCGGAGAGTTGCGTCGGAAAACGGTCGGACAGCCAGCCCAGTTGCACGAGATCAAGCAGCGCCTCCACCTTTTCCCGAATCTCGGGTTCGTCCCGCTTCTTCTTCCTGCCCAAGAGGCCCAAGACCAGGGTATGCCACAGAAGATTCCAGGGACGCTCCAGGACAACATCACGCCCGATGCGCTGGATACGCTGCATCGTGCTTTCGTCCAGATGCTGTTTCTGTTTGACCCGCAGGCCGAAGGCGACGTTATCGTACACGCTCATGTGGCGGAACAGGGCGTAGTGCTGGAACACAAAGCCCACCTGCCGATCGCGCACATGGGTGTTGGAAGCATCCTCGCCTTCCAGGAAGACCTGCCCCTGATCGGCGGATTCCAGCCCGGCGATGATGCGCAGGAGCGTGGTCTTGCCGCAGCCGGAAGGCCCCAGCAACGCCACCAGTTCCCCGGTCGGGAAATCGAGGCTCACGTTGTCCAGCGCGACAAACGAGCCAAAACGCTTGTGGATGTTGCGCACTTCAATACTCATGGGAGCGTCCCCTTTTTTGTAATTGCGTCGGGGATGACCCGGACGGTGCAGGAAGGATCATCGCTGTCTGCGGGCGCATTGCTGTCCGCAAGATTGCGGGATTGTCCGGCTTTCCACTCCACCCAGGTCTTGATGACGAGCGTCACCAGGGCGAGGAAGGCAAGGAGGGAGGCAACGGCAAACGAGGCCGTGAAGTTGTATTCGTTGTAGAGAATTTCCACATGCAGCGGAATGGTGTTGGTCTGGCCGCGAATATGGCCGGAAACCACCGAGACCGCGCCGAATTCCCCCATGGCGCGGGCATTGCAGAGGATCACGCCATAGAGCAGGCCCCACTTGATGTTGGGCAGGGTCACATGCCAAAAAGCCTGCCAGCCGTTCGCGCCCAGCACGATGGCCGCTTCCTCCTCTTCCTTTCCCTGGGATTGCATCAGGGGGATCAGTTCGCGGGCGATGAAGGGGAAGGTCACGAAGACGGTCGCCAGCACGATGCCCGGCACGGCAAAGACTATTTTCAGGTCGTGCGCTTGCAGCCAGGAACCCAGCCAGCCCTGATGCGCGCCGAAGACGAGCACGAACACCAGACCAGCGATGACTGGCGAGACGGAAAACGGCAGGTCGATCAGGGTCGTGAGGAATTGCTTGCCGCGAAACTCGAACTTGGCGATGCACCAGGCCGCCGCGACGCCGAAGACGAGATTGAGCGGCAGGGAAATCGCCGCCGCAATCAAGGTGAGCTTGATGGAGGAAAGGGCGTCCGCTTCGGAGATTGCCGCCCAATACACGGCAAAACCCCTGCGAAAGGCTTCCGCAAAGACCGTAAACAGCGGCAGAAGCAGAAAGACCGTGAAAAACGTGAGTGAGAGGCCGATCAGCAAGCCTCGCACCAACGGCGGATCGCGCAGGGCGCGGGAATCAAAGCGGGAAGACTGCGTGCTGACGCGCGTCGAGAGAATCAGCAACAAGGCCAGGAAAAAGACGACGACGCCTCCGGCGGCAAGCAAGCTGAAAGCGGCGTCAAGGAGGGCAACGGAAGAAGCCATCAGCGGTTCCTCCCGGTGCGCTTGGCAGTCCAGGCCTGCAACAGGTTGATGACGAGAAGCATGACGAAGGAAAACACCAGCATGACCGCCGCGATGGCCGTAGCACCCGCATAATCATATTGTTCCAGCTTGGTGATAATCATGAGCGGCGTGATCTCCGAAACAGAAGGCAGATTCCCGGCGATGAAGATCACCGAGCCGTATTCCCCCACCGCCCGCGCAAAGGCGAGCGCAAAGCCGGTGAGCAGGGCGGGCAGGAGAACGGGCAGGATCACCAGCCGAAAGGTTTGCCAGCGATGCGCGCCCAGGCAGGCGGCGGCTTCCTCAAGCTCTGTATCCAGTTCTTCCAGAATGGGCTGCACGGTGCGCACCACGAAGGGCAGGCCGATGAAGATGAGGGCAACCAGAATCCCCTTGGGTGTATACGCCACCTTGAAGCCCAGAGCCTCCAGATACTTCCCCACCCAGCCGTTGCCTGCGTAGATGGCGGTAAGCGCGATGCCGGCCACGGCGGTTGGCAGGGCGAAGGGCAGGTCTACAAGCGCATCGACCAGCTTCTTGCCGGGGAAGCGATAGCGTACCAGCGTCCAGGCGAGCATCAAGCCGAAAACGGCGTTGATCGCCGCTGCGACGAGCGACAGGCCAAAACTGATCTTGTAGGAAGCCACGACACGTGGCGCCGTAACGATGTTCCAGAATTCCGTCGCGTTCAGGCTCGCCGACTTGATGAACACCGCCGAGAGCGGGATCAGGACGATGAGCGAGAGATAGAGCAGCGTATAGCCCAGCGCCAGGCGAAACCCGGGCAGGACGCTATGATGTCGAACGCTCGTCGCCATGCTCATTGCGCCACGATACGGTCATGCGAAACGAAGGAAGCCCGGAGGAGAGGGGAGAACTTGCCGGAGCGCATGATGGAAATCTTTCTGGAAGCCATGATGGAGCGAGTCTATCCGCAGTGCAAAAAACAAAAAAATAATAAAAGGTTCATTACTTATTCGTTTACAACATAAGGACGCGCCCGACGGGCAGCCACATCGCTGCGTTTGCGGCGGCGGACTTCGTAGCCGGACTTTTCCAGGAAGCGAATGGCGCGTTCTACCCGCTGCGCCTGGCGTTTCAGCTTTTCGTCGTCCTCGATCTTCAGCTCGAAGCCGTGGGAGCGCACCCAGGACACGATGATGTCGATGCCCTTGGGGCCGATACCATTCAGCTTTTGCAGGCGCGGATATCCCAGTGTCAGAACATCCGCCGGACTGAAATCGGGGCGGTTGAAGAACTTGGCCAAGGCATTGCGCTGCAATGTTGGCAACGCATGCACGTTTCTCCGTGGCTGGATTGTCTCTTCCCTGGAAAGGGGGAGGTTTGTTTCCTGTGGACTCATAAATGTAATTGTGACAGTTCCGTTACGTTACATGCAAGCACCTTAACCTTCTGTTTTCAAAGCATAAAGATGAATTCGTGATATGAATATGCGCGCCACGTGCCCAAGGGGATCCCATGCCCGCACCCACCGGGGAAAAAACCGGTATGCGGCGAGTGACAAGGCATTGCTCCGAATCATGTATTCGTGAATTTGTTCAGACGAATTTGTTTTGTCACAAACGCTGCCGTCTGCATGGAGGCAGGATGAAACGAATGCAGCATTTCGCGCCCTGTTTTGCCGCGCTGCCGGGCCATCATGCAGCGCCGGTTATTTTCAGTTCCCAGGCACCTGCTCCCCGCCAGTGGATCCCTCCACTTCCTTGGCATCCGACATCTGTTCCCCCACCTCAGTGGGCGCTTCCGGGATGGCGGAATCAATCTGGATCGTTACCCGGCGGTTGCGGGCGCGGCCTTCCGGAGTGGCGTTCGTCTCCACGGGACGCTGTTCGCCGTAGCCGATCGCGGTCAGGCGCTCGGCGCCCACGCCGTTGCGCGCAAAGAGACGCAGCACGGTCGTGGCGCGGACAGCGGAAAGTTCCCAGTTGGACGGAAATTGTGGCGTGTTGATCGGCACATCGTCGGTATGACCCTCGATGGTCACGGGAAACACGGTCTGGGCGATGACTCCGGCCACGGCGGCCAGCGCCTCCTCCGAGACCGGGGAGAGGCGGGCCTGACCCGGCGCGAACAACACGCTGTCGTTGATCTCCACCATGACGCCGCGGCTTGATTCCAGCACGCGCACCTTTCCTTCCTGCGCCAGCGGCGCCAGCGCCTCCATGATTTCTTTCGCCATGTTGCGCATGCGGCGGCGCTGCAAGGCCTTCTCGTCGGCATCCCGCACGCCCTTGTCCGGACGAGCCACCGGCACGGGAAGCGGCGGTGCGCCATCGGTGATGACCATGATCCGCCCGCCGCCCGTGTTGCGAAAGGCGCTGCTCAGGGAATCGGAAAGAATCCGGTATTTCCCCTCGTTGATCGAGGAGAGCGCGTACATGACCACGAAAAAGGCAAAGAGCAAGGTGATGAAATCCGCGTAGGACACCATCCAGCGTTCATGATTTTCGTGCGCCTGCTGTCTTTTCCTGCGCCTGGCCATGTGCTTCCCCTTTGGTTTTCAGTGTTGCGGGCGAATTTCGTCCGCCCCCGGCAGATAGCCTTCGAGGCGGCTTTCGACGATGCGGGGATTGTCGCCTGCGGCAATGCCCATGAGTCCATCGAGTAGCATTTCTCGGGCCGTGACCTGCCGCGCGATGCAGGCTTTCAGTTTGTTGGCGACCGGCAGGAAGACGAGGTTGGCCAGCCCCACGCCATAGATGGTCGCCACGAAGGCCACCGCGATGCCCGCGCCCAGCTTGGTAGGCTCGGAGAGCTGCTCCATGACGTGGATGAGGCCCAGCACCGCGCCCAGGATGCCGATGGTCGGCGCGTATCCGCCCGCCGCTTCCCAGATTTTCGCGCCCTCGTGCATTTCGTCCTCGTAGGCGCCGATTTCCACTTCCATCACCTCGCGCAGACGCTCGGCGTCGACGCCATCGACCAGGAGTTGCAGCCCCTTGCGGGTAAAAGGGTCGCGGATCTGGTTCAGGTAGTTTTCGAGCGCCAAAAGACCCTCGCGCCGGGAACGCTGGCTCCACTGCACCACCTGCCCGATGATCCGCTGGCAATCGACGGCGGGCGGGAAGAACACCCAGGCAAGCATCCGCACGCCGCGCCGAAAAACGGCGGCCGGGCTTTGCAGCATGGTTGCCCCCAGCGTGCCGCCCAGCACGATTACCATGGCCGTCGGCTGGATGAGCGAGGCGATTCGCCCGCCCTCCAGCACCTGCCCGCCCAGGATGGCGCCAATGCCGATGATGAGACCGAAGATGCTGATCTTGTCCACTTATGGAGCCTTCTGTTTCTTTTTCCGCCGTTTTTCCACAACGCTGTCTGCGCCAAAGAGGCGCGCGCGGATGCGGGCGACAGCCTGGCTGTGCAACTGGGAGACCCTGGATTCCGTCACGCCCAGTACCGCGCCGATTTCCTTCAGGTTGAGTTCCTCGTCGTAATAGAGCGCCATGAGGAGCTTTTCCCGTTCTGGCAGGGCGGCGATGGCGGCGACGAGATTCTGGCGCAGATCCTTGTCTTCCAGAAGCGCCAGGGGATCGTCCGCGCTGCTTCCCAGATGCCGCTCCAGGAAATCTTCCCCATCCTCGCCCGTAAAATCCTCCAGGGAAAGAACCTGGTGACCGCGCGCTTCCTGCATCAGATGCTGGTATTCGGCGAGCGTCATGCCCAGGTCTTCCGCCAGCTCGCCTTCGCTGGGCGCGCGACCGTTCTGCTGCTCCAGGCGTTGCAGGGCCATCTCCACCCGACGTATCTCGCGGCGCGTCTGGCGGGGCAGCCAGTCGTTCTCCCGAAGGCCGTCAAGCATTGCCCCGCGGATGCGCTGCCCGGCATAGGTCTCGAACTGCGCCCCGAAGCCTTCCTCGTACCGCGTCAGCGCCTCCAAAAGCCCGATCATGCCGTTCTGGATCAGGTCTTCCAGTTGCACGTTGGCGGGCAAGCGCGCCATCAGGTGATGCGCAATGCGCTTTACCAGCGGCAGATAGCGCTGGACTGACTGCTCCCTGTCTTCCCTGTCGATCTGGCCGGTGGCGGTATACATGAGCGCGCGAAGTCCGAGCATTGCAAATGCCCGGAAGTGTAGCAGATGACAGGGTTCAGGGGACAGAAGACGGAGAAGAGACCGCGCAAGGGCGCGGGACGGGCGGGGTTCCGGGGAATGAGCCGTCCGACAGGTTCAGGCGTCTGTCTTCCTCGGAGAGAGAAAATTGCCGTCCGCAGGACCCCATGTGTGCGATTTTGTAACAAATGTAAATCAGGATGAGTAATAATAGAAAGGTTGTACACTTCCCTCCACCTTCATGAGGCTTTCTACCATGCAAATCCAGAGTCGTTCGATCCAGATTCGTCGTTTCCTCCCTTCCTCCCTGGCCGCCGCGCTGCTCTTGGCCGGTTGCGCCGGAAACCCATTGCGCAGCTACGATAGCGAGATGCAGGGCACCTTGTCGCTGGTCCGTTCCGGGCAGGTCGACGCCGCCCTTACGCAACTGGAGCAAAACAATGGCTCCCTCTTTTCCTCCTCCGGGGACGCGCCCAAGGATAAGGATGGCAATCCCAAGGAGACGACCGTGCTCGACTCCACTTCCGGAAAGGACATCCTCTATTTCTTCGAAAAGGGCGAGTTGCTCAAATTGCAACAAAGCTACGAGAAGAGCCGCGATAGCTGGCTCGCCGCCGACGAGATCGTGCGTGTCTGGGAGGATGAATACCGGACCAATCCCACCAAGGTTGTCGGCGAGATCGGTGCCTTCCTCATCAGCGACCGGACGCGCCGCTATGATGGGCAGGATTACGAGAAGGTCTTCCTCTCGACCAAGCTGATGCTGAACCATGTCCTGCTCGGCAATGCCGACCACGCCCGCATTGAGATGAAGAAGACCTTCGAGCGCGAAAAACTGATCGAGAGCTTCCGGGAAAAGGAATACGACAAGATCCGGGAAGCACAGGAGAAACAGGGCGACAAGACCACGACGAAGGATCTGCAAAGCAACGGCTACCCGCTCGAAGAACTGGACAGCCCGGAAGTGCGCTCGCTCAAGAACGGCTACCAGAACGCCTTCGCGCATTATCTCGCTGGCTATTTCTTCGAGCAGAACGGCGAATACTCACTTGCCGAACCGGGCTATCGCAACGCGCTCGCCCTGCAACCGGGCAGCAAGCTCATCCGCGAGAAAGTTGGCAGCGTCGGGCGAGCGAAGCCGGGTCCGAATGAATCGGATGTGCTTTTCGTGTTGGAAAGCGGTTTTGCGCCTGCCTGGAAATCCGTCACCGTGCCCTTGCCGGTGCGCCTGAACCAGCGCTATGTGGCGACGCCGCTTTCCTTCCCCGTCATCAAGACGGAAAGCCGTGGCTATGTTCCGGCGACACTCACGGCTGGCGGCAAGACGCTGCCGGTGGAGACCCTCGTCAATGTCGACGCCATGGCGCGCCGCCTCCTGAAAGATCAACTGCCGGGCATCATCGGGCGCACCGTGGTGCGCGCCATCGCCAAATCCGCCCTGCAATACCAGGCGCAGAAGAGTGGCGGAGCCGTGGCGGGCCTGGTGGTCGGCGTGCTTTCCGTCGCCACGGAACAGGCGGATGAACGCGCTTGGCGCACCCTGCCGGAACGTCTCGCCATCGCCCGCGCCATCCTGCCGCGCGGCGAGCAGAACGTGGAATTCCAGACCGGCAGCGGCCTTTATCGCGGCAAGATCCAGATCGATGGCAAGATGACCATCATCCCCATCCGTTTGGTAGACGGACGAGTCTATCTTGGCGGACAATCGCACACGTTTGCTGCGGCAGGTGAAGTCGGCGCGCCCACAAACGCGACGACCACCACCGCGCCCAAAAGCAGTGCGCCGAAGAGCACCCGACCCCGCAAACCCGCAACCCGGCGCTAACCCTGTAGAATCCACCCACTTTTTTCCCGGCAAAGGAGCCATACCATGCAGAAGACCATCCTGACCATTCTCCTGGGCGCGACCCTCATGAGTGTGCCGCTCGCCCTCCCCGCAGTGGAAGGCGGCAGCATCGCCAGCAAGGTTGAATCCCTGGGGGAGATGACCTACCTCAAGTTCACCGATATGCGCGCCGTGCGCCGTGACGGCCTGCTGCGTGTCCAGGTGTCGATCTTCAACGAGAACAGCGCCAATGAGCAGTTATACTACCGCTTCCGCTGGCTGGATGAAGATGGCTTCACCGTCTGGGAAGAGGAACCCTGGAAACCGGAGATCGTCTATGGCAGACAGAGCAAGGTTCTCTCCGTGACCGCGCCCACCCTGAAGGCGCAGGATTTCCGTATCGAAGTGCAAAGCCCGAACAACAGCACGACGCTTGTTCCCAACCCGCCCGGCAGCGTGGCGAACCAGTAAGCCTTTTCTAACCTCTTTTTTGGAGTTTTCATGAAACACACGACGATCAAGCCGCTTTTGCTTTCCGCGCTTCTCGCGCTCACTTTTTCCGCCTGCCAGACCAATTCCCCCACGGTGGGCGGCGGCGGCAACATCAGCTATGGCGATGCCAAGGCCGTGGAGACGGTCACGACCGACCTGGGTTCCACCGACATCCAGATGACTTCGGAAAAGATGACCCGTTCCCTCCTGCAACATCCGCTTGTGCAAAACATCATTCGCAAGCGCGAGCTCCTGATGGCCTCGCCGGTACAGAACAAGACGAGCGAGTACTTCGACACCAGCCTCATCACCGATACCGTCCTTGCCCAGTTGCAGAAGAACGGCGTTCGCTATGTGATCGCGGGCGCGAACATGCAAAACCAGGTGGATGAACTGCGGCGGCAGAACCAGAGCGGCCTCTACCGGTCGGACAAAACCGCGAAGATCGGCAGGATGCAGGGCGCGAAGTACCGGCTGGACGGCAGCGTTTCCTCCATCACCAAGCGCAATTCCAGCACCAAGGATGTGTATTACAAGATCAACCTGCAACTCATCGAAATCGAGAGCGGCATCGTGGAATGGTCGGATGAGCAGGAAATCCGCAAGACCGCCCGCCGCTGACCCAGGAGTTCCATCATGACAAAACTTTTCCAGACCTTCCTCGCCGGGCTTCTCCTGGCGGTGGGCGTGGCCGTGCCATCGGCGCGGGCCGCAGGGCCGCTCAAGGTGGCCGTGACCGACCTCGCCTATGAGGAACGGGTGCGCGAATATTTCCGCAACATCCGGGCCACTTCCCAATCCTCGCTCAAGGCGCGCTCGCGGGAATCCGAACGGGAATCCGAGCACAGCGGCCCCTGGCATGACGATTACCGCTACAACCGCCGTTCCAGCGGTTCCCTGGAGGCCAAATCCTCATCCAGCTACTCCTATTCCGAAGGCACCTACTCCTACATCGACCGCGGCGAATTGCGCAAGTTCACCGCCGACATCAAGGGGGAAATGCTGAAATCCGGCTACTTCAACGTAACGCAGGCCAAGCTCGCCAAGGATACGGATCGCATCTACGACATCATCGCCCGGATCAAGAAAGGGCAGTTTCCCAATGCGAAGTACGTCCTGTTCGGCAGCGTGAGCAACATTGAGTTCCGTCAGGAGGAAAATCCCATCGACAACACGGACACGGTCTCCCACACCCTGAGCCTTGAACTGGTGGCGGATTTCAGCCTCATCAACACCAAGACCTACGAGGTGAAGTCGGCGTTTTCCGCGATGGGCGTGGGCCAGGACGTGAAGCTCCTCTCTTCGGCGGGCGGCCGCGTGGTGCTGAACCGCGGCAAGGTGATCTCTGAAGTCTCCAAGACCTTGGGTGAGGATGTGATCCGCCAACTGGAAGAACAACTTGCCGCGCTGGACGACAACTACGTCCCGGTAGCGAACGAAACCGTGGTCGAACGCGAGGAACACCGGAAGGAAGAAGTCTTCATCTTCCGCTAAGCGTCCTTTCAGGTATTGCGGACGGCAATTGTCCTGCGGACGGCATTCTTTCGGGGATGCCGTCCGCGCCTTCATTTTCCACTGGGTAAAACCATCATGAAATTTCCTGCCCGTTTCTCCCTTCTGCTGTTGTTGTTCTGTGCGCCGCTCGTCCATGCCTGGGATCGCCCGGAGATGGCTCGCTACGGTGCTGCCTATGCCGGGCCTGAACTCCTGCGGGTCTATGTCGCCCACACCAAGGCGGACGATTACGCAGTAATCAAGATTCACGGCATCAATCATCCGCTTGACCAGCACATCTACTGGGCGAAAGTCCGCTACCAAGAAGGCTATCCGGAGCGGATCTACTACGCTGCCAAGGAGAAGGAAGGCGAGCGCGTGGTGTTCTTCGTCAATGGCGCTTCTGCCACTCTCAAGCTCCCCAACTATCATGGTCAGGCGCTGGCGGAACTCCGTCTCTCCTACGACGGGGACGAATCCACCCGCACCGCTCCCGAACATTTGCTGACCGACTACGCCCGCCAGATCGGCGCCATCCAATAGAAGAAGGGAAAATTCTTTGTCCTGGCGGACGGCAATGAAAAACCCTTTCCACCTGCACAACACTGGATTGCTTCCCGCTATGCCTGTGGCTCGCAGCGTTTTCCTTGCGAAATTACCTTGGACACCGATGCCACAGGCTACAACTGGTTCATCGACGACACATATGAACTTTTGTCCTGAAGCTTGCCGAGCAAACGTTCCTGCAAGGCCACGAAGGCTTCGGGCATTTGCTCCATGAGGAATTCGTGCAGAGAATCCCCGAGAAAGAAGCCTTCGTTTTTTCTCGCAGCCGGGCCCGCTACCCGCGCCGCGCCCCGACAACGCCGCCCACTTCCTGAATGAGCGCCAGAGTGCGGCGCAGTTGTTCCAGGTCGCGCACTTCCACGGTGAAGGCCATGCGCGCCTGGCCTTGTCGGGATTGGGTATTGACGCCGATCACATTGATTCTTTCGCGCGCGAAAATTTCGGAGACATCGCGGAGCAAGCCCTGGCGGTCATTGGCCTCCACGACAATATCGGTCGCAAAGAGATTCCCGGTCTGGGCGTCGCCCCAATCCGTCTCGATCACCCGTTCCGGATGCAGGGCCGCCAGATGCTGGAAATTGGGGCAATCCACGCGGTGGATGGAAACGCCCTTGCCGCGTGTGACGAATCCCTCGATCTTGTCCGGCGGCGCGGGCTTGCAGCAGCGGGCCAGTTGTGTGAGGAGACGATCCACGCCAACGATCAGGATGCCCTTGGGCGCTTCTTCCGTGGGGGCGCGCACGGGCACGGCAGTCTTTTCCTCTTCCCGGGCGATTTCCTCCGGGAGCGGCACGCCCCGAACCAGCGCCTGGAACTGGCGCAGCGGGAATTCGCCCTTGGCCGCGGCAACGTAGAGATCGTCCCCCTTGGCGTAACCCATGCGCCGGGCAATGTCTTCCACATTGAAATGGTTCTGGCCCTGCCCCAGACGCTGCACTTCCCGCGTGATGAAGGCCCGGCCAGCTGCGAGCGTCTCTTCCTGCGCCAGGGCGGCGAACCACTGCCGCACCTTGGTGCGCGCGCCCTTGGTGCGGATGTAGCCCTGCGTCGCGTTGAGCCAGTCACGCGAAGGCGCGCCCTGCCGGGCGGTGATGATCTCCACCTGCTGCCCCGTCTGCAAGGGCGTGTTCAGCGGGACAAGCACGCCATCGACCCGCGCCCCCCGGCAGCGATGCCCCAGGTCGGTATGCACCCGGTAGGCGAAATCAAGCGGCGTAGCCCCGCGCGGCAGATCGACCACCTTGCCCTGTGGCGTGAGCACATAGAGCGTCTCGTCGAGCGCCGCCTTCTTGTAGTGGCGCACCCAGTCGGAATTGTCAACCTCGTTTTTCCAGCTCAGCAACTGGCGCAGCCAGGCGATTTTTTCGTCGTAGGCATCCGCCGCGCTGCTGCCGCCTTCCTTGTAGCGCCAGTGTGCCGCCACGCCCAGTTCGGCATGCCGGTGCATCTCCCAGGTGCGAATCTGCACTTCCAGCGCCCGCTGGTCCGGGCAGCGCACGGCGGTATGCAGCGAGCGGTAGCGGTTGCCCTTCGGGTTGCTGATGTAGTCGTCGAATTCCTTGGGGATCGGCGTCCAGATGTTGTGGACGATCCCCAGCGCGGCGTAG
This sequence comes from Zoogloeaceae bacterium, assembly GCA_031290955.1. Classification (GTDB taxonomy): domain Bacteria; phylum Pseudomonadota; class Gammaproteobacteria; order Burkholderiales; family Rhodocyclaceae; genus Azovibrio. The sequence goes on from JAISLJ010000109.1 coordinate 14,793, forward strand.
CAATCCTTCACCTCGTCGACGATGACGCGCAGGGCGCGGATATCATAGAGATCGGAGAATTCCACGCTCTTCTTGCGCATCTTGTTCCAGATGCTGTAGATGTGCTTGGGCCGCCCATAGACTTCCGCCCGGATGCCCAGGGATTCGAGTTCCTTCTTGAGGCGGTCGGTGGCGCTGGCGATGAAGAGTTCGCGTTCGATGCGTTTTTCGTCGAGCATCCGGGCGATTTTCTTGTAGGTTTCCGGATGCAGGAAGCGGAAGGACAAATCCTCCAGCTCCCACTTCAGTTCCCAGACGCCCAAGCGGTTGGCGAGCGGGGAATAGAGCGCCAGGGTTTCCTGCGCCACCTGCGAGCGCAACTCATCCTCCGGCGCTGCGGCGTAGAAGCGCAAGGTTTGCGTGCGGGAGGCGAGTCGCAGCAACACCACGCGGATATCCTCCACCGTGGCAAGGAACATCTTGCGCAGGACTTCAACCTGGGCGCGGGTTTCTTGCGGATTGCCGCCTTCCCGATCCGCCATGAAGCCGCGCGTGATGGGGCGCAGGCGATTCAGGCGGGAAACGCCATGCACCAGCGCCGCCACGCCGTCGCCAAACTGCTCGCCGATTTCCTTTTCGCCATCCTTCCGGTAGGCGGGGATGGCGAAGAGGAGCGCGGCGAGCCGGGAATCCGCATCCAGCTTCAGCCCCGCCACGATGAGCGCCATTCCCGAAGCATGCGACCAGGCATTCTCGCCGCTCCCCAGTTCCGCCGCGCCATAGGATTCCTCCGCGAAGGCAAGCGCCTGCTCCAGACGGCAAACATCCCCGGCCTGCAAGCCTTCGGAGAAGGTTTGCAGAAAATGCCGGTCGCTCCCCTGCGCCGCAACAGAATGAATGACGGAAACCATGGGCCGCCATTATAGTCTTGGCAGACGGCAAATCGATCCAAAGCAGGGATGTCTGGTGTTGCGCACGGCGCGAGGCGGCGGAAAACAGGAAGCGCATCGGCGCGAACGTGACGCCGGAAGGCGCGGCCTTCGCGCCGCGCAAAACGCAGCGCGGCAAAAAGCGCGTCGGGCATGGCGCGATGCGCGACAAACTCGCCGAGCACTTGAAGCGGCGCGTCAAGTACACGCCGCGCCGCTCCTGGGCATTGCGCCCCGGAGATCGGCGTTTTGCTTCAATAAGGCCTGCATCACCTTGTCAGTCCCCACGCCTTATACTTTGCCGCCGTAAAATACGGCGACGCTGCCTTCCGCGTGAATATCAAGCTGCGCCATCAAGCCCAACAGGGCTTCCTTGGTCGCTGTCGCATCCCGGACGATTCGATCCTGGCGGATGAAGGAATATCTGCGGGTGGGAAGCATACCACATGTTCATGGCGTCCAGAGGGGTTTTGCTGTTGAGTGCGGTCTGGGGCAGGAGTTCGTTGTAGAGCATGGCATATCGG
>JAISLJ010000110.1 GCA_031290955.1 Zoogloeaceae bacterium
CCTCTTCCTGCACGAGCGTCCGCTTCATCTCAAGCCTCCTTGGAATTCCCAGGGAGATACTATGACGACCGGACAACTATCGCGCTACAAAGGTGGACAGATAGGAAGCTCGCTACAACCCCACAGGACTCGCTTGACACTACGGGCACTCGCCAAATACCATCCATTGCCTTGGAGACGTGCAGCATCCTTTTTCTGGAACCGTGCCCGATGCGTCCGGATCGATTTGGCGGGTTGATTTGCAGGGAATCCACGTGGACTGTTTGCCGTGCCTTGTTGCCTGAAATGGAGTTCGCATGAAAAAGATTGTCCTTCTCGCGCTGTGCCTGTTCTTTGGCGCGTGTTCGGAGCCAGGCGAGGAGTCCTTGCCTGCCGCCTCCGAAGCCGCGCCGCCTCCGGCGCGGCAGGAAGAACCAGCGGCGGCGCTGCCTGTCGCGGCGCCGGACAATGGCGGCTTCGCGCTCCTGAACGATACCGGGCAGACGCGCTGTTTCGATGGGCAAGACTGGATCGCCTGCAAGGCGGGAAATGTCTCCCGCGCAGGCCGTTATCCGCGCCAGGACGCCCATTTCGGGCAGGATGCCGCCGCGCTCGCGGGTGTGCTCAAGAAAACCGGGGCGGGGAGCGCAGGCTTTGATTTCACAAAGGTGTGCAACAACGGCGTCGTGGCTGGAACGCTCGATTGCCCGGCAGAGCCGCAGCCGGGCATGGGCGTAAACCAGTGGGGCTGCACCATCGACAATGGCACGGGGCTGATGTGGGAACTGAAGGTTTCCGACCGGGGCCTGCGCGACAAGAACCACCAATACGTCTGGCACAGCGACGCGCCGGAAGAGCCGGGAACACGCGAGACCTGCGCCAACACGCTGGGCGGGAAAAACTGCACGACGCGCAATTATGTTGCGGCAGTCAATCGCCAGGGCCTGTGCGGCCACCGCGATTGGCGGCTGCCTTCAAGGCACGAGCTGACGGGCATCGTCCATTATGGCGGTGCGGAACTCGCGGTCACGGGTGAGCTTGCGTCCATTGATGCGCAGTATTTCCCGAACACGCCTTCCAATTACTATTACTGGACACGTGATTCATATGTCGCCAAGCCCTACAGCGCTTGGGGCGTGAATTTCCGTGAGGGGCGCGCCAATGGCTATTTCACCTTCGATGCCAATCACGTTCGCCTTGTGCGCGGTCGGCAGGTCGTGGCGAAATTCACGGATCACGGCGACGGCACCGTGGGCGACGCTTCCAATGGCCTCGTCTGGATGAAGTGCAGCATCGGCCAGACCTACGAGGGGGGAGGCTGCCGTGGCAAGGCGGGCGCTTATACCTGGCAGCAGGCGCTTGCCGCGGCCACCCGCGCCAATTCCGCGAAGACCAACGACCGTGCGGATTGGCGGCTGCCGAACGTCAAGGAACTGGAAAGCTTGGTTCAGGTCGAGAAAAGCAATCCGGCCATTGATACGGGCGCTTTCCCCAACACTGCGCCGGATCACTACTGGAGCAGCACGCCGTTCGTCTCCTCGCCGATCAATGTTTGGAGCATCAATTTCCTGGACGGGATTTCCTACGGGCAGGTGCCCACCGACTACAGCCGGGTTCGCCTTGTGCGCAGCGGCCAATCCTTCGAGGCCCCGGATTCCCGCGACCAGGAGGAAGGGCAATGATGATGCAACGACATCGTGAACCGGAAGCGCGGCAAGAGGATGCCGACAAGCCACGTCCAGAATGCGCCAAGGCTCCGAAACGCGACACGCGCAAACACTTCGCCCTCCTTGCGGGGCCGCTCGTTTTCCTTTTTGCCGGTCTGCTTGCCTGCTTCTTCGCGCCGGGAAGCGCGCAAGCCCAGCAACTGGTCGTGACGGAAGCCTGGGTGCGGGCGACGGTGAGCGGGCAGACGGCAACCGGCGCGTTCATGAAGCTCACGGCACAGGCGCCGCTTGCGCTCGTCGCCGTGCGCTCCGCGATTTCCCCGCGCGCGGAACTCCACGAAATGCGCCACGAAAACGATGTCATGACCATGCGCCGGGTCGAGCGTCTTCCCCTGAAGCGCAGCGAGACCACGCTCCTTGCGCCGGGTGGCTTGCACATCATGCTCATGGAACTCGCCGCGCCCCTGCGCGCCGGGGATGTCGTGGAACTTACGCTGGTCGTGGAGGATGAAAACGCCCGGCGGACGGAATATCCGCTCCGGGCCACGGTTCGGGCACTGGACGCGCCGCAACCATGAAACACGCCTTCCTCTGCCTTTGCTTCCTCCTCCTGACGGCCTGCGAAGCGCAAACGCCCGGAGTCTCCCGGCCCGCAGGCGAAAAGCCGCTCTTCCTGGGCACGGAAGTGACAGACCCGGCTTTCTCCCCGGATTTCCGCCTGAAGGATGCCGAAGGCCGCACGCACGCGCTCGCTGACTGGCACGGCAAGGTGGTGATGCTCTTTTTCGGCTATGCCTCCTGCCCGGACATCTGCCCGACCACCCTCTTTCGCGCTGCCCAGGTGATGAAGCTCTTGGGCGATGATGCGAAGCGCGTGCAAACGCTCTTCGTGACGCTTGATCCCATGCGGGATACGCCCGATGTGCTGCGCGAATACACGCGAATTTTCCATCCGGATTTCCTGGGCCTGTACACCACGCAGGAAGAAACGCCGCGCCTTGCCCGCGCTTTCCGCCTGTTCTTTCGCATCAACCCTGGCGAAACGCCGCAATCCTATACCGTAGACCACGGTGTCAACACCTATCTCTACGATCCCGGTGGAAAACTGCGCCTGCTGATCCCGCACGAATCCCCGCCAGAAGCCCTCGCCACGGATATCCGGACGCTGCTGCGCTAGACTTGCGTCTTCCAACCGATAGGGCAGGGCAGGGCGCTGCGCTCCTTTTTACAAGATTTACAAAATCACCGTGGCTTTTCCGGGCGTCCCTGTATATAGTGCGGAGTTCGTGCTGCCCTGATGCTTTGGGCGCGCGTTTTTGTTCCCTTCGGGTTTCATGGTAATGCAGAAAGAATCCTGTTTTTCCTCTTCCGGCATGGTGTTTGCCCGTGTGCTTTCCCTTGAGGGCGCACATGCGCTGGTGCGTATCGAGGAAGGATGCGGGCGTTGCCATGAAGCGGGCGGATGCGGCGGCGTGGCGTTTGCGCGTCTGCTGGGCCGTGCCGGGCGGCTCGTCCGGGCGCCCAATGCCTGCAATGCCCAGCCGGGGGAACGGGTGTGTCTCCTCTTGCCTGCGCGGGCGCTGTCGCGTCTGGCGACCCTGCTCTATGGCCTGCCGCTGGCCGGGCTGCTGCTGGGCGCTGTGGCGGGAAACACGCTTGGCGATGTGGCCGCCCTGGCGGGGGGAGTCGCCGGATTCGCGCTCTCCCTGGGGGCACTCTTTTTTCTTTCGCGTCGGGCGGAGAATCCCGGCGACGAGCTTTCCCTGCGTCGCTTTGAAACCGCGTCCTTTCCGGGGGATGATCCGGCATGGGAGGAGCATGACTCCCTCCGTTCTGCATCCCCCCCGGTCACGGGCGTGGACTGAAACATTCCCAAAAGGAGGAAATATCCGTGAAACAACAGGTTGTACAGCGTTTGCTCCAACAATTCCTTTTCGCCAGCGCCTTGTTGCTGGCGCTTTCCGGGGCGCAGGCCCAGACTTCCGCCGAGACGCGGCATGGCCTGCCCGATTTCGCCGACCTGGCGGAGCGCCAGGGCAGGGTGGTGGTGAACATCAGCACCACGCAGATCGTGCGCAATCGTCCCGGTCAACTGCCCTTCCAGCTTGACGAGGAAGACCCGTTCTTCGAGTTCTTCCGGCGCTTTGGCGTGCCGCAGGGCATTCCGCGTGAATCCGAGCGCCATTCCCTGGGATCGGGCTTCCTCATCAGTCCGGATGGCTACATTCTCACCAATGCCCATGTGATCGATGGCGCGGACGAGGTGAAGGTGCGCCTGAACGACAAGCGCGAATTCACGGCCCGCGTCATCGGCGCGGATCGGCGCACCGATGTGGCCCTGATCAAGATCGAGGCCACGGGGCTGCCCAGCGCTGCCCTGGGGAATCCGGACAAGTTGCGCGTGGGCGAATGGGTGGTGGCTATCGGCTCGCCTTTCGGCTTCGAGAATTCGGTGACTTCGGGCATTGTTTCCGCCAAGGGCCGCTCGCTGCCGCAGGAAACCTACGTGCCCTTCATCCAGACGGATGTGGCGGTCAATCCCGGCAATTCCGGCGGGCCGCTCTTCAACCTGAATGGCGAGGTGGTGGGCATCAATTCCCAAATCTACAGCCGGAGCGGCGGCTACATGGGCGTCTCCTTCGCCATTCCCATTGATGTGGCAATGGAAATCCAGGGCCAGTTGCGCGCCACGGGGCACGTGAGCCGAGGCCGCATTGGCGTGGTGATCCAGGAAGTGACCCGCGAGCTTGCGGAGTCCTTCGGCCTCGAAAAACCTGCCGGGGCGCTGGTCAGCACCGTGGAGAAGGATGGCCCGGCGGACCAGGCGGGCATCTTGCCGGGGGATGTGATCCTGCGCTTCAATGGCAAGGCCATCGCCAGTTCCTCGGATTTGCCCCGGGTCGTGGCGACCAGCAAGCCCGGCAGCAAGGCCAGTGTCTACCTTTGGCGCAAGGGCGCGGGCAAGGATGTTTCCCTGACGGTGGGCGAGATTCGTGACGAGGAAGCAACGCCGCGCCGCCGGGCGGGCCGCGCCCCCAGTGAGCGCGAGACCAACCGCCTGGGACTCGTGGTGAGCGAGCTTTCGCCGGAAGTGCGGCGGCGGCTTGGCGTTGGCGGCGGCCTGGTGATCGAGGAGATCCGCAGCAATACTGCCCGCGCGGACTTGCGTCCGGGGGATATCCTGCTTGCCCTGATCCACAAGGGCGTGAGCACGGAACTGAAGAGTGCGGAACAGTTCGACAAGCTGCTTGCCCAGTTCGGCAAATCCACCAACATCACCTTCCTGGTGCGTCGCGGCGACGCGCAGACCTTCGTTACCCTGAAGGGCATTGGTGACTGAGCCGCCGTTGGCAAGGCCCGTGGCAAATGATTTGGCAAGAAAGCCGGTAGAGTCGTCGGCGGCGGCAACGCCGCTGACGCTCACCCTCATGAGCCGTGCCTACTGCCACCTCTGCCACGAGATGGAAGCGGCCTTGCGTCCCCTGCTGGCGGAATACCACGCAACGCTCCGGGTGCTGGACGTGGACGCAGACCCGGCCCTGGAAGCGCGCTACGACGAACTGGTTCCGGTGCTGCTTCTGGGCGAACAGGAACTCTGCCACTATTTCCTGGATGAAGCACTGGTGCGGCAGGCGCTGGAAGGGCTTTTCCATTCCCTCTCCCTTCAGGGAGAGGGAATGTTTTCGGCGAAGCCGGGGAGGCAGAAGCGGTAATTCACCCTGAAACTTCCCGTCATGCCTTCGCGCTTGCCTGCGTAGCTACCCGCAAAAAAGGAACCGCCAAGCGGTTCCTTTTTCTGGTGGGTTCCGGGGAGCGCTTTATTTGGCGATCTGCTTTTCCTTCAATTCGTCGAGCGTCTTGCAGTCGATGCACAGGGTTGCTGTCGGGCGAGCTTCCAGACGCTTGATGCCGATTTCCACGCCGCATTTCTCGCAGTAGCCATAGTTGCCGTTCGCGATTCGTCCCAGTGTTTCGTCGATCTTCTTGATGAGCTTGCGTTCCCGGTCCCGGTTCCGCAGTTCGATGGCGATATCCGTCTCCTGGCTGGCACGGTCGTTGGGATCGGCGAAGAGCGTTGCCTCGTCTTGCATGGTGTGCACTGTGCGGTCGATATCCTCGCTCAACTCTTGCTTGATACTCTCCAGGATGTCGCGGAAATGGCGGATCTGGTCGGCGCACATGTACTCCTCATCCTTCTTGGGCTGATATGGCGCAAAATGCTTGTGCAGCAGTTCTTCCATGGGAAAAGCTTTCCTTGTAATCAACGAAGGCTGACTAGATAGCAGAATTATCCCCGAACCGCAAGGAAAAATTCCCCACAAGGGGCGCGCCGCCGCTTCCCGCAGGTCTTGGGAGCGGTACAATGGCGGCCCCGGAGAGACCATGCCCACTGCCGCCAGACCGCTTTTTTCCCATCGCCCCCACTGGGCGCGCCGTTTTGGCGTTGCGCCCTTCCTGCCCATGTCCCGCGCCGAGATGGCGGCGCTGGGCTGGGATTCCTGCGACGTGATCCTGATTACGGGCGATGCCTATGTCGACCATCCCAGCTTCGGCATGGCGCTGGTCGGACGATTGCTGGAGAGCCAAGGCTTTCGCGTTGGCATCATCAGCCAGCCGGATTGGCGCGGAGTGGCGGATTTCCGTCGCCTGGGACGCCCCAACCTGTATTTCGGCATTACCGCGGGCAACATGGATTCGATGGTGAACCACTACACCGCCGAGCGCAAGATTCGCTCCGACGACGCCTACACGCCCAGGGGCGAGGCGGGTCGCCGCCCGGATCGCGCCGTAACGGTCTATGCCCAGCGCGCGCGGGAAGCCTGGCCGGGCGTTGCCGTGGTGCTCGGCTCCATTGAGGCGAGCCTGCGGCGCGTCGCCCACTATGATTACTGGAGCGACACCGTGCGCCGCTCCGTGCTCGTGGATGCCAAGGCCGATCTCCTGATCTACGGCAACGCCGAGCGCGCCCTCGTCGAACTCACGCACCGCATGGCGAAAGGCGAGGCCATCCGCGATATCCGCGACCTGCGCGGCACCGCCTTCCTCGTGCCCGGCGGCTGGAAGCCGGATGCCGAATGGCAGGAAATCGAAAGCGACATCCTTTCCTCTTCCTCCGCCAGCCATGCGGAAGACGGAAAAGTTTCCCCCTACGCGCCGCTCCCCACATGCCAGCCCCAAGCGAGTGCAACAGAAAAGACAAATATTCCCCGAAAAAATTGCCGTGCGCAGCACAAAGCGGTGGTTCGCTTGCCTTCCTGGGAAGCGGTGAAGGGGGATGCGCGGCTCTATGCGCATGCTTCCCGCGTCTTGCACTTGGAATCGAATCCCGGCAATGCGCGCGCGCTGGCGCAGGCGCACGGCACGCGGGATGTCTGGCTCAATCCGCCGCCGATCCCGCTTTCCACGGCGGAACTGGATGGCGTCTACGGCCTTCCCTATGCCCGCGCCCCGCATCCTTCCTATGACGGGGCGAAGATTCCCGCTTGGGAGATGATCCGCTTTTCCGTGAATATCATGCGCGGCTGCTTTGGCGGCTGCACCTTCTGCTCGATCACCGCGCACGAGGGCCGCATCATCCAAAGCCGCTCGGAAGCCTCCATCCTGGATGAAATCGAGGCCATCCGCGACGGCACGGCGGGTTTTACCGGCGTGATTTCCGACCTGGGCGGGCCAACCGCCAACATGTACCGGCTCGCCTGCAAGGAACCGGCCATTGAGGCCGCCTGCCGCCGTCTTTCCTGCATTTATCCCGGGATCTGTCCGCGGCTCGATACCGATCACGGCGCGCTCGTCCGCCTCTACCGCAAGGCGCGCGCCGTGCCCGGCGTGAAGAAGGTGCTGATCGGCTCGGGCTTGCGCTACGACCTTGCCATCCGCGCCCCGGAGTATGTCGAGGAACTGGTCGCCCACCATGTCGGCGGCTATCTCAAGATCGCCCCCGAGCACACCGAGGCCGGGCCGCTCGCCCTGATGATGAAGCCGGGGCTGGAAAGCTACACGGTTTTCCAGCGCCTGTTCGAGCGTTTTTCGCGCCAGGCGGGGAAGGAACAATACCTGATCCCCTATTTCATCGCCGCCCACCCCGGCACACGCGACGAGGACATGCTGCAACTCGCCCTCTGGCTGAAGGCCCAGCATTTTCGCCCCGACCAGGTGCAGACCTTCCTGCCCACGCCGATGGCGATTGCCACGGCCATGTGGCACAGCGGCAGGAATCCGCTGCAGCCGGTGCTTCCGGACGGCAAAACCGTGGAGACCGCCCGCGCCCTTGGTCAGCGACGGTTGCACAAGGCTTTCCTGCGCTACCATGATCCGCAGAACTGGCCCCTGCTGCGCGAAGCCCTGAGACGCATGGGCCGCGCCGACCTGATCGGCAACGGCAAGAAACACCTGATCCCCGCCTTCCAGCCCCCCGGTACGCTCCCGACGAAAGCACGGAAGGAGAAGACGAAAGGGCGATAGGTCGTCGAGTTTCCTCATCGCGGTTCACGAGCTTGCAAGGGGGGATTGCCGCGTCTAATCCAAACTCTGTTCCAGCGTCTTCCATGAAGGTATGTAAGTCGTTGAAAATATTTTGTTTTTCGCTTTTCGTTGTCTGCCAAAGGCTGCTGGAATCCATGTACAGCCGGGACTTTTCAGTCCATTTTTAAGGCCATTAATACGGGTGGCG
>JAISLJ010000111.1 GCA_031290955.1 Zoogloeaceae bacterium
TCTTTTTTGGCCGCAAGTATCCTTTTCCTCAGATCATTCGATAGCGGTGCCGACATCTCTTCCTCCTTTCTCTTCCTACCCTGTATTATGCGCCTCGTTTTATTGAACTGCTCTAAAAGGCAAGAATTAATGTATAAAAATAAGCGAACGCATGTTTATGATCTGTATTGGAAAATGATAAATATACTTAGTAGGTCTGTATCACGCAAACAAGGATTGCTTTTGTATCATGCAATGATTCGTCATCAACCGTGTCGTTCAAGTTGATGAAAAGATCAATGCCATCTCCACGGCAGTTCTCGACGCAAGGTATTTTTTTCAACCAAGAGAAGAATGATACTTCGTCATTCGTCGAATAATAAGGAGTGGCACGTACAACAAGTTGCATTTTCGAGGAGACGCTCATTCAAATATCCGCGTGTGGCGGGGGCAGGCGCTCCGCCGGGAAATCCGCGGGACGCTCCAGACTGATGCGGCCCAATGCGCCGCTGCGGTAATCGGTGAGGAGGATGCGGGCTGCTTTTTCGAGGTCTGGCGCGTGTTCCTGCGTCCGGCGCTTCAGGCGACAGCCGCGTTTTTCGGCGATGGCCTCCAGCAACGCCGGGCCATCCATGCCGCGCACATCGAAGCCATAGCGGCCCGCGAGGTTTTCCGCGTAGCGGGCCAGCAGCAGTTCCCCCAGGAAGGCGGCGACTTCCTCCTCGATCATGGCGTTGATCCCGATCGCGTGACTCGCCGCCAGCATGAGGCCGTCGGCATCGCGCTCGATCTTGGGCCACATGAGGCCGGGCGTGTCGGTAAGCGTCATGCCCTCTCCCAAATCCAGCGTCTGCTGGTTGCGGGTGATGGCCGGTTCGTCGCCCACCGCCGCCACTCGTCTTTTGCAAAGCGCGTTCATCAGGGTGGATTTGCCGACATTGGGAATCCCCATAATCATCATGCGCAGGGGCTTGGCAAGGTCGTTGCGATGCGGCGCAAGTGTCCGGCACAAGGCGGGGATCCGCTGGAGGGGCGTAAACGCGGAATCGACTTTTCCGGGGCGGCAGGAGACGGCAATGGCCTTCACGCCGGGCTGGCGCTCATAGAAGGCGAGCCAGGCGCGGGTGATGGCGGCATCGGCGAGATCGGCCTTGTTCAGCACCTTGAGCGAGGGACGCTGGCGAAAGGCGCGCAAGGCCCGGATCATGGGATTGGCGCTTGCCTCCGGCAGGCGGGCATCCAGGATCTCGATGACCACGTCGATCCGCGCCAACGTCTCGGCCACCTTCTTGCGGGCGGCATTCATGTGGCCGGGAAACCATTGCAGGGACATGAGAGGCTCGAAAATTCACAAGCGCCGATTATCGCATCCCTTGCCCGCGCACCTCAAACCTTCGTCGCGGCGAAATGAAGCAAGGAATCTTGATCTGGCGTGTTCGGGAAGAATTTCCGTCTGCAAGATGGCACAGCGCCCAAGCTTTCGTTCTCAGTTCTCCGTCCCCCGCTTCCCGAACGACAGCAGCAAAAATGCTGTCAGGGTGAGTGTGAGGGCGAGGATTGGGCCGAAGGGTTGGTCATTGTAGAGCGCCAGGACAAAGGCCAGAGAGTAGGTCAAGAAACCCAGGAGGGGAGCGATGAACAACGCCTTTCGCCAGGAGGGAGCCAAGACGAAGGCCAGCCAGGGAGGGATAAAGACCAGGGCAAACGCGCCCATGACGCCCAGGCACATGACCGCCAGCGCCAGGGAAGCCGCCACGAGAAGGTCGAAGCCGATCCGCGCAGGCCAGGCGGGCATGCCACGCGCCAGGAAGAGCACGGGATGCAGGGACAACAGCAGGAGCGCCCATCCTGTCCGGCGCAGGTAGGCCACGCCCAGCGCCAGCATGACAAACGCCGCGCCCAGCATCTCGCGGCTGACGAAATAGAGCTGTCCCTCAAAGAGCGCCGCCCCCAGACCTTCCACGGCGGGCAGGTTGGCGGCCAGCAGCAGGCTCGCGCTCCAGCCCAAGAGAAACAGCAAGGGGAAAAGGCCCGCGCCCGGCTGCCATCGTTCCAGCCGGGGTTTGCATCCTGCGGCCATCAGGCTTGCGGCAAGGCCGCCCAAAAGGGTGGGGATTCCCAGCGCCAGCGCGCCCAAAGCGCCCGCCGCCCCGATCTGTCCGTAGGCCAGAGCCGCCCAGGATTCGCCGCGCAAGCGCAGGTAAAGCCCCAGCAGCGGCAAAAGGAGCGCAAGCGCCGCACCCGTGAGACAGGGACGCCAGAACAATTCCAGTTGCAATTCCATCACAGCATCCCGCGGATGACGATTCTGCGGACAGTACTTTTGCCTCGTGCCGCACGGGAAGCGATTTTTCTCCTCATCTGCAACAAACTCCGCTTGGAAAGCGTCCCCGCGCGGGGGATCACGGGCGTGGATTGGAACATGGGCACGGCTCCACAGCGATTGCGCGGTCGCAACAGTCGCGCAAGAAATCCGGGGCGTGGCTGACGAGCAGGATGCCCGCACCCGCCTTCGCCCGTTGGCGCAGAGCGGGGCGCAGGTGCGCGATGCCCGCCTGGTCGAGATGATTGGCGGGTTCGTCCAGGAACAGGAGTTCTGCGGGCGTCTGCAAGACCGACCAAAGCGCCAGATATTGGCGCTGCCCGCCAGAGAGTCGATCCAGACGCTGGTCGAGGCAATTGGAAAGCCAGGGCGGCAGGCCCGCGGGCGAAGCCTGCGTGAGCGCCAGGAGTTCCTTGCCGGAGAGCGGCAGCCCCGCGATGGGCGGTCGCGCCTGCGTTAAAAACCCGAGACGCGCCTTGGGATTCTTCACGCAGCGACCGGAAAAGATCTGGCCTATGCCCGCCAGCGCCATGAGCAGGGTGCTCTTGCCCGCCCCGTTCGGGCCGGTGAGCGCGAGGATTTCGCCTGGTTCCAGGCAAAAGCTGATGGGCCGGATTGCGGGTTGTCGCCAACCGGCCACCAGTGCTTCGACTTCCAGCACGCTCACCGGGCCGCGCCTTTCAGGGCCGCGATTGTCGCCTCGAAAAGGCCGAACAAATCCCGCGCTTCCGGCGTACCCCCAACGGTGTAGGGCAAGGTCAAGAGCGGGATGCCGGTCTGTTCGGAAACCCAGCGCCCGGCGGCGTCGTTCTGGTAGGCGGCGCGCAGGATCAGCGCGGCGGGCGCGGCCTTCTGTCCGGCGACGATCCGGCTCAGATGCCCGCTGCCCGGCTCGATGCCGGGCTTGGGTTCCAGTTCCCCGACATTTTCCAGTCCCAGCCAGTACGCCAGGTAATTGAACGAGCGGTGGATCTGGAGAACGCGCAAGCCTTTCAGGCGCTTGCCCTCTTCCTCCCAGCGCCGCAAGGCCGCCTGCCAGCGTTCCTGGAAGCGTTCCAGATTGGCCCGGTAGGCGTTTGCCCCGGCGGGATCGATCCGGACGAGGCGTTCGGCCAGCGCCTGGGCAACCGGCGGAATGTTGCGCGGATCGAGATGGAAATGCGGGTCGCCCGCCGGATGCACATCGCCCATGGAACGATCGACCACTTGCGGCACGTCGCGCAGGCGCACCACGCTTGCCGCTTCCAGATGCCCCGCTTGCCCCGGCAGGATGCGCTCATTGCCGGATTCCCGCAGCAGGACGGGCAGCCAGCCGATTTCCAGATCCGCGCCCGTGGCGACCAGAAGTTGCGCCGCGCGGGCGCGGGCGATCAGGGAAGGCCGCGCTTCGATGTGATGCGGGTCTTGCAGGGCGCTGGTCGCGGTAAACACCGTCACCCGCTCGCCGCCGATTTCCTGCGCCAGCGCGCCCCATTCGGGCACGGTGGCAAACACACTGACCGCCGCCAGAACCGGGCCGGAGAGGAAGAAGAACAGGCTGGGGAAGCCAAGGCGAAAAAGCCATTTTTGCATGCGCGTCTCCTAGAACTTGTGCGCGCCGTGGCTGCCCAGGCTCATGATGTATTGCAGCGTCACCTGATTGTCGGTGATGCCCGGCAAGGAACGATCCCGCGCAAATTGCAGGCGCAGGCGGGAAAATTCGCTCCAACTGTAATCCACCATGAGGGAGGCGCGGCGGGGCCGGTAGTCGAGCGCCTCGATTCCAGCCGGATTTTCGCCCAGGTTCTGGCTGCCGCTGTTCAGGCGGTCGTAGCGCAACCCGGCGCGCCAGTTGGGCGTGAATTGATAGACGCCCTGCACATAGTAGCCAGATTGGCGGGTGCGGTAGGCGGCCTCGCCCAGATCGTTGCCGTCTTCATCCTCCGCGCCGAGACGCCCATGCTCCCTGCGCTGGAAATATTCGGCCTGGAACTTGAAATTGCGGTTGCGCGGGTTGCCGTCCGGCGCCCACTTGTAGACGAAATCCGCCAGCCAGACCCGGCTCTTTCCCGAAAACGCGCCATGCGCCTCGCCGTACAGTTCCGATTCAAAATGGCTTTCCCGTCCGTCGGCCTGGGTGCGCAACCAGGAAAGGCCCGCCCGCCAGCTCTGGGAAGCGCCAATATCGCCGCCGACATGGGCGAAGAGGGCGTGGCTGTTGGCGCCGTTGCGATTGCGGTCGGAACCGGGAAAACGCTCGCCCCGTCCGGCCTCCGCGCCAAGCTCGATGAACAGATCCGTGGGCGCGACCCACTTCGCCTGCACGCCGTCCTGGATGTAGCCGTGCTCGCCGAAGAGCGCCTGATACAGCAAAGGCTGCTCATAAAAATCCCACTGGTGGGCGTGCTGCTCGTTCTGGTAGCCGATGCCGGAAAAGAAGCGTCCCGCCTTCAGGCCCAGGCCATTGCCCAGGCCGAGCGTCTGGAACCAGGCTTCTTCCAGTTCTGCCTCGTTGTCGATCAGGGCGATGGTGGTTTGCCCGCGAAAACGGTTGTCGATATTGGCGGCCAGCACCAGTTCCGTGTGATCCAGCGTAAAGCCACGCTTGTGTCCCGCGTCATGCCCCTCCTCGCCATGATCGTGCCCGCCCGCGCGCACGAAGCCGCCGATCCCCGGTTCCGCCACTTTTTTGCGCGCCTTGTAAGCGCCCTGGAGAATCAGGGAGATTTCCGGGTTGAAGGCGGTCGCGCCGCCCTGCGCTGCAGTCGTTGCCCGCGCCGTTGCCGGGGCGGCTCCGGCTGGCAGGCTCGATTGGCCCTGCGCCGGATGTCCGGCCCTGGTTTCGGCCAGTTGCGCTTCCAGCGCGGCGATTCGCTGCTCGTAGGTCGCCTTCATCTGGGCGATTTCCGCCCGCAATTCCGCCAGCCGGGCAGCGACTTCCCCGGCTTCGTCCGCCAGCGCCGGCCCACAGGCCATGAACGCCAGAGCGATCATCCATTTCTTGTGCTGCATGATATTGCTCCTGAAAAAAACAAATCTCGCCACGGGACGAAAAAATCCCTTGTGGCATCGAAAGACAAACGTGGGAAGAAAGTTTCAGGAGAAAAATGGCGGCCCGCGCTGGCGAGCCGGAAGCGGAACGGCATCCGGGGAGGAAAGAAACCCGCCCTGTGGCGGCGGCGCGGCAGCATCTTCCGGAAGCGCCACGAGGTCGGGCGGCAAGGCCGTGCCCTGCTGCTCTGCCGCAAGACAAAGGACACAGGAAGCTCCGGCCTCGTCACAATCGCCCAACGCATGCTCCAGCGCATGAGCAAGCAACAACGCCTGCGCCGCAAGGAACAGGAAGACGAGCAATGGCAAGACGAAACAGCGACGCTTCACAACATGTTTCCATCCACGCCCGCAACCGGGCAACAGGCCGGAAGACTAGCGCGGTTTGCGCAAATGTTCAATGGCCCGGCGGGATCGGCGGCACGAAAACGCGCTGGACAGGCGGGAGAGTACGCGCAGCGGTTCTTGGCGCTGAAGGGGGAAGTTTTTCGGTGGTGAGGTTCTTGAGCGCGGTCACTTCCGCCGTGGGGATATTCCACGCGGAAACCTTGGCGGTGGTGAGGATGGTTTGCCAGTTCTCGCTCATGGCGATTTGCGCCTCGCGTTTGCCGGGTAACCAGTCGGTTCTTTGGGTCATCATGAACTCCTTTGGGTGAATCGTCCGGGATGCGACATCTTCCTTCATCCGCCAGAATCGAATCATCCGGGATGCGACGCATGGAAAAGATAGATGCCCGGAAACTTTCGCGTGACGCACAAGAAGAGATGCGTCGTCAGGCAATGCGACTGCGAGAAACGTTGAATTTGACGTGGAAAGAAGTGGCGCGCGTAACGGGGGTAAGTATTGGGACGGTACTGTTGTGGTCGAAACGTTACGAAAGCCATGGTTCCGATGGGTTGAAATCCCGAAGGCGAGGACGGCGTAAGTACTCTGGGCGGACATTGAGCCAGGTACAGGAATA
>JAISLJ010000112.1 GCA_031290955.1 Zoogloeaceae bacterium
CGTACAACTCGTCTTCTATCCTGCGTCAGAAGAGAGAACAGCGCCGCCGGGATGACATTGCGACATGCGACCGCCTTGCACACTTTCCACTTTTCATCCTGCGCCAGAAGAAAGAGCGCTTCTTCCGGGGCCGACGGATTCTCCGCCACCAGCCGCCGTATTCGCCAGCACAGATCCTGCGCCAAGCACAAGAGCACATCCGCCGCCGTATCAGGGTTTTTCGCCGCTTCGATTTTGTCTAGCTTGTTCATGGCAGTCCATCCAACGTTCAAAAGGGCGGATGATGAAAATTCGTTCCATATGATCATAGTATCGACCCGTGACATGTATGTCAATATGATTATCTGAAATACTCGATTTTGTCTTGGTTGTCCATGTCAGGGTTCCGGGGTTTCAGGAATCAGAGCGCGACACACAGCAACACACCTTGCGCGTGGACCTTTTAAGGCGTTTCACGCTCATGACATGTCCATGCCAGGCGTTTGCGATCTTCTCCCCTTGGCGACGCGCCCGCTTTTTGTCGGGCAAGCCGGAGGAAGTTTGGGGCGGAAGGAGTGCTAGAATGCGCCCTTTCCTTTTTCCCGCGACCTGTTGCGGACGCTTCGGAAGAAACGCATGAAACGCTGGGGCAAGCACGCATGTTGAAACAACGCACCCTGAAATCCACGGTGAAGGCATCCGGTGTGGGGCTGCACGGCGGCCTCAAGGCAGGGATTGTCCTGCGACCGGCCGCGCCGGATACGGGGATCGTCTTCCACCGCGTCGATCTGCCCGCGCCCGTGACCATCCCCGCCGCCGCAACACAGGTCGGCGACGTGAACATGTGTTCCTCCCTGTTGCAGGACGGCGTCCGGATCGGCACCATCGAACACCTGATGTCGGCACTGGCCGGGCTGGGCATCGACAATGCGCACATCGACCTCGACGCCCCGGAAGTGCCCATCCTCGATGGTTCGGCCGCTCCCTTCGTCTTCCTGATCCAGTCGGCAGGCATTGAAGAGCAGCCCGCGCCCAAACGGTTTCTGCGCGTCATTCGCTCGGTGGAAGTCGAAGAGGGGGACAAGTGGGCGCGGCTGGACCCTTATGATGGCTATCGCCTTGATTTTTCCATCGTCTTCGATCATCCGGTCATCGACAAATCCGCCCAGCGCGCCGCCTTCGATTTTGCCGGGGAATGCTATCTCAAGGCCATCGCCCGCGCCCGCACCTTTGGTTTCACACGGGAAGTCGAGTGGCTGCGCGAAAACGGCCTGGCCTTGGGCGGCGGACTGGAAAACGCCATCGTCCTGGACGAGTTCCGCGTCCTCAATGGCGACGGCCTGCGCTACGCCGACGAATTCGTCAAGCACAAGATACTCGATGCCATCGGCGACCTCTATCTGATTGGTCGCCCGCTCCTTGCCGCCTTCACCGCCCACAAGTCCGGCCACGCGCTCAACAACGCCCTGGCCCGCGCCCTCCTGGCCCGGCGCGATTCCTGGGAGATCGTCACCTTCCCGGAACCCGACAGCGCCCCGCAAGGCGTGCGCACATGGCTTGCGGAACTCGCCCCGGTGCAAGGAACCTCCCCTTTTCCGGCTTCGCCGTGAATTTTTCCGATTTTTCTCCTGTTTTTGCTCCCCAATCCACCCTCCTGAACATCATGATCCCCATTGAACATCGCATTGCCCAGGAACTGGGCGTTCGTCCCGCCCAGGTCGCGGCGGCAGTCCAGCTTCTGGACGAAGGCGCGACCGTCCCCTTTATCGCCCGCTACCGGAAGGAAGCCACCGGCGCGCTGGACGACACCCAATTGCGCACCCTGGAAGAACGCCTCGACTATCTGCGCACCCTGGAAGAACGGCGCGCGATCATCCTCGCCTCCATCACGCAGCAGGAAAAGCTCACGCCGGAACTACAGGCGGATATTCTCGCGGCGGAGACGAAGCAGCAACTGGAAGACCTCTATCTGCCCTACAAGCCGAAGCGGCGCACCAAGGCGCAGATTGCCCGCGAGGCGGGGATCGAGCCGCTGGCCCTGGCCTTGCTCGCCGATCCGACCCTCACGCCGGAAACGGAAGCCGCCCGTTATCTGAACGCCGAGCAGGGTTTCGCCGATGTGAAAGCGGTGCTGGATGGGGCGCGGCAGATTCTCATGGAGAAATTCGCGGAGGATGCCGAACTCCTGGGCGAACTGCGGGCCTACCTGGGCGAGCATGGCCATGTGCGCTCCGCCGTCATCGCCGGGCAAGAGGAAGCGGGCGCCAAGTTCCGGGACTGGTTCGATTTTGCCGAACCCATTGCCAGCATCCCCTCGCACCGGGCGCTGGCGCTCTTCCGCGGGCGGCAGGAGGGTTTTCTGGATGTGGCGCTTGTGCTGGCGGACGCGCTCGATCCCGAACGCGCAGCGGAAGCGACCCGGCCTTGCGAACAACGCATCGCCGCCCGCTTCGGCATCCGGGACGAAGGCCGTCCCGCCGACCGCTGGCTTGCCGAAACCACGCGCTGGGCCTGGAAAGTGAAGATCAGCCTTTCCCTGGAACTCGACCTGATGAACGAACTGCGCGAACGCGCCGAAGAAGAAGCCATCCGCGTTTTCGCCCGCAACCTGAAGGATTTGCTGCTCGCCGCCCCGGCGGGCGCGCGGCGCACCCTGGGAATTGATCCCGGCATCCGCACGGGCTGCAAGCTCGCGGTGGTCGACGCCACCGGCAAGCTGCTGGGGACAACCACCATTTATCCGCATCCGCCGAAGAACGACCAGGAAGGCGCGTTGCGCGTTCTCGCCGGCATCTGCCAGGAATTCGACGTGCAGTTGATCGCCATCGGCAACGGCACCGCAAGCCGCGAAACGGAGCAACTAGTGGTCGAACTCATGCGCCGCAATCCCGAACTGAAACTCACCCGCGCCATGGTCTCGGAAGCGGGCGCGTCGGTGTATTCCGCCTCCGAGACCGCTGCCCGCGAATTCCCGAATCTGGATGTCTCCCTGCGCGGCGCGGTTTCCATCGCCCGGCGCTTGCAGGACCCGCTCGCGGAACTGGTCAAGATCGAACCCAAGTCCATTGGCGTCGGGCAATACCAGCACGATGTCTCGCAAAGCCGCCTCGCAAAGAGCCTGGACGCGGTGGTGGAAGATTGTGTCAATGCCGTCGGCGTGGATGTGAATACCGCGTCCAGCGCGCTTTTGCGCCGCATTTCCGGCCTCAATGTCACCCTGGCCGGCAACATCGTGCAGTACCGCGACGAACATGGCCCCTTCCGCAGCCGCGTTGCCCTGAAACAGGTGCCGCGTCTGGGGGAGAAGACCTTCGAGCAGGCGGCGGGCTTCCTGCGCATCCCGGATGGCGACAATCCGCTGGACGCATCCGCCGTGCATCCGGAAGCCTACCCGGTGGTGGAGAAGATCCTGGTCGACCTGAACAAGGGCATCCGCGAAGTGATCGGCACGCCGCGCCTCCTGAAGCAGCTTGACCCTGCCCGCTATGCCGACGAGCGTTTTGGCTTGCCCACCGTGGCGGACATCTTCCGGGAACTGGAAAAGCCGGGCCGCGACCCGCGTCCGGAATTCCGCACAGCGGCCTTTGCCGAGGGCGTCACCGGGCTGAAGGACCTCGCGCCGGGCATGATCCTGGAAGGTGTGGTCACCAACGTGGCCGCCTTCGGCGCGTTCGTGGATATCGGCGTGCATCAGGATGGCCTTGTGCATATCTCCTGCCTGGCCGATACCTTCGTGAAGGACCCGCATGCCATTGTGAAGGCGGGCGATGTGGTGCGCGTGAAGGTGCTGGAAGTGGACCTGCCGCGCCAGCGTGTGCGCCTCACCATGCGCCTGGCCGACGAAATCACACCCGCCCGCGCCCACGACGCCCCACGAACCAACCGCACGGAACGCGCCCGAAACAACCCGCGCCAGCCGGATTCCCCTGCCGAAAACGCCATGACCGCCGCCTTTGCGCGATTGCGGAAGAATTGAACACGGGAAGCAACTCCCCTTCTGCCCCGCATCCACAATTTCTATTTCCTGAACCGGGCGCGCTGGTCGAGGATATTGCGAAATTTTTCAAGGAAACGCTGAACAAACAGGCAAATCGAGGCGAGCAGAACAAAAACCGGGGCAAATGGTATGAATAAAACATAAACAAGGGATTTTCGTTGGAAAGATGCCCCTGGAAGGCCGGAAATCGGGGGAATTTCCCCCAATTTCCGTTATTTTGGACGCACTTCTCCCGTCAAGACGCCATTCTCGCCGATTTTATCGACCCCGTTAAAAAGGCGGGCAAGGGCGGCAGCCTGAAAAATCTTTACAACCTGTACGTTTATTTCTGGCGCTGGGCCTTGTGGAAGACCTTTGAGTATGACCTTGCCAACGGCCCCGGCATCGTCAGTTTCATTACCGCTAGTAGCCAGTCACCTTGGATTTGACACAATCATTGGCGTGGTTTCTCGCTGAAAACCCGCCCACCGAGTTCTTTCTTTTCAAGTTGAATCAGCTGTATATGGATATAGCCGAGCAAGTTTTCGTCGAGCGTCCTGGATGGAGAATTGCCACTTGACGGGGAGAGATTTGGCATTGCGTTCGGGACGCCCCACGCCATGCTTCAACAGGGTTTCGCCAATGGGAACGATGCCGGTCATGCCCAGTGCGTGTCCCGCATCGCGCAGCAATTGCTCAAACGGGGCGCGAAGTTGCTCTTCCGGCTCCCCCGTCACCTGCGTGGAAAACTTCTCCCGGATGGCGCTTGCGAATTGTTGCAGCGGGGCATGATGCGTGGGCATGATTTTTTAGCGGCAAAGGTTGAATGCGCGGGCACAGGAATCCGCCTTTTTCCGGCGGGGAATCACGCCGCCCTCACGCCTGATGACCGAGTTCGCCATGCAATTCTTGAATGGAATACACCGCCAGCCCGCCGCCCGACGTAATGCCTTCGGTGATGCCTTCGGTTGCCGCTTCCGCGCCCCAGAGCGTGGTGTACATGGTCACGCGCGCTTG
>JAISLJ010000113.1 GCA_031290955.1 Zoogloeaceae bacterium
CATGAGAATAAAACACTCCCGACGCCTGCCGCCCGCTTGTCGAACAAACAGGCCAGTCTGGCGGACATCGCTAGGGGAAGATACGCCGGGCGAAAAGACTGAAATTTGCGCAGCGCGGGGGAAAAACGGGGATACCCCCGTGAAAGAAGTGCGTGAGTCTAACAGGTCATGGCGCAAAATACCATCACGGATGTTCATGCCATGCTGGCATGGGGTATCTACACAGCAAGGGGAGGATTCGGGAAAGCGGGCGGCGATTTCTTCCGCAAACCCAAAACCCTCGTCATTGCGAGGGGCAAAGCCCCGCGGCAATCCATACACCCTTGCCGCGATCGGGACTCCCACCGCTTGGAGAGCAAAGGCGTCGCGCAAAACAAAAGCGGCGTTCCTGCTGCGGAACCGGCGTGTGGATTGCCACGGCCCTGCGGCCCCGGAGAATGACGAGGATTTGACGGTTTGCGACGTTCCCGTGGGCGCTTGCCCCGCTTGCTTTTCTCTCCCCCGCTTGGCGGGGGAGAGTGCCCCGGCAGGGGCGAGAGAGGGAGTGTACCTCCGGCGCGAAGCGCCGCATATTTTCCTTGGGCGTTTTCTCTGCTGAAACGGACTCCCTTGTCTCTTGTCCTCATCTTTGGCATCCTTTCAGAATATCTCTATATCTTACAACAACAGGATCGGTTTTTGGGCAACCTGCTAGACAGGCGAATCAGCGCGGCGCGCTTGGTTGACAAGTCGCGTGCAGAATTATACCGTGCAACGCCTTGCCCGCCCGCCGGGCAGTTTGCTGGGTTCCGGGGCGCTGGCCTGCTGCCGGAACCCGTCTTCCCGTGTCGGAGGGCTTGATATTTTTATTTTCCAATCTGTGCGACAAATCATGACTTTCAAGATTCTTGTGGAACCGGGCGGCCTTGCCTTCGGAGCCGAACCGGACGAAACCCTTTTGGAAGCCCTCCTGCGCCAGGGGCTTTCCATGCCCTATGGTTGCAAGAGCGGCGCGTGCGGCGCGTGTCGCGGGCAAGTCAGGCGCGGGGAGATCGATCCCGGCCCGTATCAGCCGTTCGCGCTTTCGGCGAGCGACCTGGAGGCGGGCAAGGCTTTGTTCTGCTGCGCGCGCGCGCAAAGCGACCTCACCCTCGAACATCCCGGCATTGTCCCGGAGGCCACAATCCAGCCCAGGATCATCCCCGCCCGCGTGGAAAAGCTGGAGCGGCGCGCCCAGGATGTCATCGTGCTCCTCTTGCGTTTGCCCGCGGGCGAAGCCTTTCCGTTTCATGCCGGACAGTTCATCGATTTCCTGCTGCCCGGCGGCTTGCGCCGCAGTTATTCGCTCGCCAACGCGCCGGAGGAGGAAGGCGTTCTGGAATTCCACATCCGCCGCGTGCCGGGGGGCGTATTCACGGGCCATGTGTTCGAGAACCTGAAGGTGCGGGACATCCTGCGTCTTGAAGGCCCGTATGGCAGTTTCCATCTGCACGAAGAGAGCCGCAAGCCCGCCATCCTGCTTGCCAGCGGCACCGGCCTTGCCCCGGTGAAGGCGATGGTCGAGCATGCGCGCGCGGCGGGTGTCCTCCGTCCCTTTCACCTGTATTGGGGCTGTCGCCGGGAGGAAGATTTCTATCTGTGGGAATTGCCGGAGCAATGGGCGCAAACCATCCCGGATTTCCACTACACGCCGGTGCTCTCCGAGCCGGAGCCTGGTTGGCGCGGGCGCGCAGGTTTTGTGCACGCGGCGGTCATGGAGGATCATCCGGATCTTGCCGACTGGCAGGTGTATGCCTGCGGCGCGCCCGCGATGGTTGCCGCTGCCCGGCAGGATTTCACGGCGCGTTGCCGTCTTCCGGAAACCGAATTCTTCGCTGACGCCTTCACGCTGCAAAGCGTTGCGCCATGAAGCGTCACGATCCTGCTTCACAACGACTGCCCGACGCCGGGCGCAACAGGGGAGAACAAGCATGAGAGCCGTGATTACAGGCATTACCGGCCAGGATGGGGCCTATCTGGCGGAGCTTTTGTTGCGGAAGGGCTATGTGGTGCATGGCGCGTTTCGGCGCACGAGTTCCGTGAATTTCTGGCGCATCGAGGCGCTGGGGCTGCTTGGGCACCCGAACCTTGCGCTGGTGGAATCCGATCTCACCGATCTTTCCTCGACCATCCGGCTCGTGGAGGCTTCGGAGGCGCGGGAAATCTACAACCTTGCCGCGCAGAGTTTTGTTGGCGCCTCGTTCGCGCAGCCGATCACCACGACGGAAATCACCGGCCTGGGCGCGTTGCATCTTCTGGAGGCGATTCGCATCGTCAATCCGGGCATCCGTTTCTACCAGGCCAGCACCTCGGAGATGTTCGGCAAGGTGCAGGAGGTGCCGCAGACCGAGACAACGCCCTTTTATCCGCGCAGTCCCTATGGCATCGCCAAGCTCTGCGCGCACTGGCTGACCATCAATTACCGCGAGAGCTATGGACTTTTCGGCTGTAGCGGCATTCTCTTCAACCATGAATCGCCCTTGCGCGGACGCGAATTCGTGACGCGGAAGATCACCGACGCCGTGGCCCGCATCCGGCTCGGGCAGCAGGAAACGCTGGAACTCGGCAATCTCGATGCCCGGCGCGACTGGGGCTTTGCCCGCGAATACGTTGACGGCATGTGGCGCATGTTGCAGGCCGAAGAAGCGGATACCTACGTGCTGGCCACGCGCCGCAGCGAAACGGTGCGCGATTTTACCCGCATGGCCTTCAAGGCGGCGGGGATCGAGCTGGAGTTCCGGGGCGCGGCGGAGCACGAAACCGGCGTGGATACGGCCACGGGCAAGACCAGGGTGCGGATCAACCCGCGCTTCCGGCGTCCGGCGGAAGTCGATCTCCTGATCGGCAACCCGGAAAAGGCCCGGCAGAAACTCGGCTGGGAAGCGAAGACAACGCTGGAAGAACTCTGCGCGATGATGGTACAGGCCGATCTTGCGCGGGTTGAGCGCGGCGTTTCGTTCTGAACAGCGCGCCCCCATGAGCGTCCTCATCACGGGCATTTCCGGCTTCACGGGCCGTTACCTTGCGGCGGAACTCGCGGCGCATGGCGCGCAGGCGACCGGGCTTGCCGCCGATCTCACGGACGCGGCGGCTCTCACGGAGGAAATTGCCCGCATTCGTCCCACGGCGGTGGCGCATCTGGCGGGCATTGCCTTTGTTGCCCACGGGGCGACCAACGATTTTTATCGCGTCAATCTCCTGGGCACGCGCAATCTCCTCGCGGCGCTGGCGGAGAGCGGTTGCCGCCCCGATTGCGTGCTCCTCGCAAGCAGCGCCAACATCTATGGCAACGCCGCAGGCAAGCTCGACGAGACAACGCCGCCCCGGCCCGCCAACGACTATGCGGTGAGCAAGCTTGCGATGGAGCACATGGCCTGGCTGTGGCGGGAACGCCTGCCCATTGTGATTGCGCGGCCCTTCAACTACACGGGCGTGGGGCAAAGCGTGGAATTCCTGATTCCGAAGATCGTCGCGCATTTCCGGGAACGACGGCCGGAAATCGAACTGGGCAACCTGGATGTCTGGCGCGATTTTTCGGACGTGCGCGTGGTGGCGCACATCTACCGCCGCCTGCTTGAGGCCGCGCCCACCGGATGCACGCTCAATCTTTGTTCCGGAAAAACGCGCGCGCTGCGCGAAATCGTGGACATTGCCGCCGCGCACACCGGACACCATCTCCGCATCAAGGTCAATCCCGCCTTTGTGCGCGCCAACGAGGTGAAAAGCCTGTGCGGCGACAACACCCGCTTGCAAGCCATCCTGGGCGAATTCCCCATGCCGCCTCTGGAAGAAACCCTGCGCTGGATGCTGGATTGAGAAACGGGGAGCAAGGGATCAGGAGCGGTACCAGGAATCGGGAGCGGCGATGGGAGCTTCCTCTTCCGTGCTCTGCTCTTTCGGGCATCCAGGAACTTCCCGCCCGTCCTGAACGCGCTCCCGGATGGCGAGAAAAACGCTGATGGCGACAACAACAGGGATGAAGACATAATAGTAGAATACGACGAAACAGAGGAGAAGGAAGGGCGCGAGGAGCACCGTAAACAGGATGGCCGCAGGCAGGTCTCCTGCGTAAGCCCAGAGTCCGAAAAACATTGCCGCCACTACGGCCCAGAAAAGTTCTTCCATACGATTCTCCCGATTTTTACTCCGGTCAGAGTATAAATTCAAAGTGGGGGACGCCACATTGCAAATCGGAAGGCGTGAGCAATTTTCACGGCGCGTTGGGGACACGCTGAAAATCATATTGGACATCCAAAGAGCCATAATCGTGTGGACGGCATGCGCAAGCGTCGCGCAATGCGGGATTGCGGCTTCGCAAGCCTGTCCCTTACGGAAGATGGTGGTTTCGCATACGGCAACCCTGCGGATAGCAATTTTTCCCGCCCCCCTCCAAACTTTCGTCATTCTTCGAGTCGTAGGCCCGTGGTAATCCACATCCACCATTCGGCGCGAACGCGCCCATATCCTTCCCCTCGCCCCCTTGGGGGGAGAGGGTGGCGCGAAGCGCCGGGTGAGGGAGCCGTTCCTTGCGGAGCGCAGCGACGCTCACTTTCCCCAACCTTTCCGCAACGTAAGCACCCAAGGAAAAATATGCGGCGCTTCGCGCCGGAGGGTGTGCGCCCTTGTATCTTCCCCTTGCAGGCCGAAACGGATAGATTCCACCCGTTTGACCGGCCCGGCTGGATAGTTCGTTGCGCCCTTGGAACAGAGATGATTCCGTGAGAGAGCCAGGAGCATCCAGCCGGTTTTTTCACCTTGAACCCGAA
>JAISLJ010000114.1 GCA_031290955.1 Zoogloeaceae bacterium
CCCGGCAAAGCATGTATGACGCATTGGCGAAGCCCAGAGGAAAATGGCGGGAGAAAATACTTGTTCCTGAACCAGCCGATTCCGAAGGGATCGACATGTCCCTGGTCGCGGCAATGGCAGCAATTTTGGACGGCATGACCGCCAAATCCTGGCCCAAGCATGTGATGGCAGCAAAGCCGATGGCTTGTTGTGGGACGAAGTGATTCGCGTTGCATTGACGACGGCCCTGGCGACGGGTGATCACGCCGCAGGCGTAGCGCAACCATCGCGGGTCGTGTCAAAACCCGTGCTGTCGCCGGGGATCAGTGCGTCCTGTTTCCCTTCTCTCGGGCATTTCGCGCGGTTTGGCGCGGGGCTTGGCTTTTCTTCTTGCGCGTGGCGGGGGAGGGCGTGGCGACGGTCGCAGCAGTGGCAGGAGTTCCAAGCGTTCCGTTTGCTTCCGGAAGTTTTCCATTTGCCTCCAGCGCCGTTCCATGCGCGTTCAGGGATTGCCCGTCTGTTTCGGGATGCGCCCCGTTTGCTTCCGCAACCTTTTCGGATGTCCCGGAAAACAAGCCGTTCGCTCCGAAAACCCCGTTCGTTTCCGCAGCGGCGGTGGCAGCAGAGTGTGCGGAGTGTGGAAGGGCGTGTTTTGCCCGTTCCGCGAGCAGGAAATCCAAGAGGCCCAGGGCGGCATCCTCCACCATGTCGATCACGACATCGAAGCCGTAGCCCAGGCCGTAGAAGGGATCGGGAACCTCGTCATCCTCATAGTTGCGCGCGAATTCCATGAACAGGCGCATCTTGCCGCGCTGTTCCGGCAAGAGGCGGAGCAGGTTGTCCAGGTTGATCTTGTCCATGGCCAGCACCAGGTCGTAACAGGCGAGATCCTTTTCCGTCACCTTCGCGGCGCGGATCCCGGAAAGATCGTAACCGCGCGCGACCGCCGCCCGTTGTGTGCGCGAATCGGGCGGCTCCCCGACATGGTAGCCGTGCGTTCCGGCGGATTTCACCACGAAATCGCCTTCCAGCCGGTGCTTTTGCAAGAGTTTGCGGAACACGCCCTCTGCTGTCGGAGAGCGGCAGATATTCCCCATGCAAACAAACAATACCTTGGTCATCGGCTTTCGCCTCCAGACCGGGATGGCGTCGTTTTCTTTTTTGTCACGACATTGTCTCCTCATTCACCGAGAGTGGGTATTTAATCATATTTTTCTGCCCATACCTATCCGCAGCGGGCAGCAAAACACAATATACTCACTCCTTCACACAGAAATCTTTCGGCGCCCGTGCAGAACCACTATCGTCGTCTCGATCTCCCTGATGGCGCTTCCATTGAAAGGGTCAGGGCCGCCTATGCCGCGGCCTTGCAGGTCTTCCTCCAGCGCCAGAAGGCCGGGAACCCGCTGCCCAGGGAAGCATTCGAGACGCTCAAGGCCGCCTACGCGGAACTGGGCGACCCGGAGCGGAAAGCGCGCTACGATCAGAGGGCAGGGATCAGGAATCAGGAATCAGAACCGCTCCACGGACAGCAACCTTCGCCGGGACGCCGGGAAACCCTGGCAGAACCCCGAACTCCCGACGTTCCGCAAGAAAAATTGCCGTCCGCAGGACAATCGCCGTCCGCAGGACGACGGCGGCAGCGGCGGTCGATTGATGATCTGCTGGGCAAGCCGCCGCCCTTGCCTTCTGTTCCGCCGCCGTCCCGTTCCCGGAGTGTGCCGGGTGATGTGTCGCTTGGTGATGTGTCACTGAAGCCGGGGCCATCCTCGCTTCCTGCCGTCGTGCGCCACAGGCTTGCGTTTACCGGGGATGGCGGCGAATATTTCCGCATCTGGATCGTGAATCTCCTCCTGAACCTCGTGACCCTGGGCCTCTACTCCCCCTGGGCCAAGGTGCGCCGGGAACGATATTTCCACCGCAATACCCTGCTGGATGGCTGTGGCTTCGATTTTCATGGCCGACCGCTCGCCATCCTGAAAGGGCGCATCCTGGCCTACGTCATGCTGGTCTCCCTGGCGCTGGTGGATAATCTCGCGCACCAGTATTACTACCTTGCCCTTTTCCTCGCGCTGCCGCTCATTCCCTGGCTGCTCCTGCGCTCTTTCATCTTCCGGGCGCGCAACACCTCGCACCGGGGCCTGCGGCTGGATTTTGGGGGCAACTACCTGGAATCCTTCATCACCTATGTCGGCTACGGTTTCCTGACCGTGATTACCGTGTCGCTGGCCCTGCCGCTGCTCGTCATGCGGATCAAGCGTTTCCGCTTCAGCAACCTTTCCTATGGCGGCCTTGACCTTGAAACCAGCTTTTCGTGGAAGACCATCTATGGCATTTTCCTGGGTGCCGTCCTGATCTTCCTGGGTTCCTTCTTCGCCCTGATCATGCTCATCGCGATCCTGCCCGACACGAATTCCTCCGTGGTACTCTCCGCCATCGGCTTTCTCACCCTCATGTGCCTTGCCGTTGTGAGTACTGTTTCCGCCGCCTACATCCGGGCGAACCTTGCCAACCACGTCTGGAACCATGTCCGGCTGGGACGGCATTTCTTCGAGAGCGACCAGACCTTCGGGGAACTGAGCTGGATTGTCATCGGCAACACGCTCCTGACCTTCCTCACCGTGGGCCTCTACTGGCCGTGGGCCAGGGTAAGGCTGGCGCGCTATTCCGCCGAGCATCTGGTCTTCCAGGCGGCGGACGCAGAAAGCCTGAATGGATTCGTGGCCACGAAGACGGAGGATCATGCCGCCATCGGGGAAGAAGTCGCGGACGCCTTTGATTTCGACATCGCGCTATGAGCCTGGAAACCTTTTATTTCGACGGACAGACGTCCCAACGCCACACGGCCTGCTTGGAAGTCCGGCAGGGCAAGCTTTTCTTCCGTGGTCCGGAAGGCGAGTGCGAGTACGCGCTGGACGCAGTGCAGATTTCCGAGCCGCAGGGCGCCGCGCCGCGCACCCTGCGCCTGCCGGATGGCGGCACCTGCGAGGTCGCGCAGGGCGAGGCATTGACGGCGCTCCTCGGCGAACTGGGCCATCGGGAATCCCTCACGGTGCGCATGCAGAAGCGTTGGGGCTGGAGCCTCCTGGCGCTGGTGCTGGTGGCCTTCACCATGTTCTCGGGCTATCACTGGGGCCTGCCGCGCTTCGCGGAAGCCACCGCGCCGATGCTGCCCGCCGATTCGCTGGCGAGCCTTTCCAAGGCAGCCCTGCGGCAGATGGAAAAGAAGGGCGATCTGCTGCCCAGTCAGCTTTCCTACGGGCGCAAGCAAAAACTGAGCAGCGAATTCATGCAGATGGTCAGCCTTGATCCGGAACTTGCCTACTACGGGACAAACCTGAGCCTGCTCTTCTACCGCGCGCCAAGTATCGGGCCGAACGCCTTCGCTTTTCCGGGCGGGCAGATCGTGCTTCTGGACGAACTGGTGGATTTTGCCGGGAGCGACGAGGAAGTCCTGGCTGTCCTTGCCCACGAACTGGGGCACGCCAGCCGACGGCACGGCGCGCGGCAACTGATCCAGACCTCGATCCTCTCCGCCTTCGCAGCAGCCTACTTCGGCGATGTCTCCCAGATTGCCGCCATCGTCACGACGGTGGTGCTCAACGCATCCTACTCGCGGAACATGGAACGGGAAGCGGACGATTACGCCGCGCGCATCCTGATCCGGCAAAACAAATCGCCGCTGCACCTGGCAAATGCCCTGGAGCGTCTGGAGCGCAGCTTCCGGAAGAGAAATGGGCAGAAGGACGAAGAGGACGAAAGCGGCAGTTGGCTGGATTCGCACCCAGGCACCCGCGAGCGGATCGCCTACCTGAGAAGCATCCCGCTCCCCGCCACGCTGGAAAAGGTCCCCCCCCTGGAGGAGGAAGCGGAAGAAGACGAGGAAGAGGATTATGGGGAGGCGGAATAGTGTTCGCCGTCCGTAAAAATTTGCTGTGCAGGGCTTGCTAGAATAGGCCCCTTTTCAGGAGAAACACATGGAATGCACCGTAAAATGGCTGGGGGAGGAGAGCATGTCCTTCGTCGCGGAGACGGGCAGCGGTCACATCGTTGCCATGGATGGCGCGCCGGATGCGGGTGGGCGCAATCTCGCGCCGCGTCCGATGGAAATGCTGCTGCTCGGCACAGGAGGGTGTACCGCGTTTGACGTGGTATTGATCCTCAAGAAGGGACGCCATGCGATTACCGGCTGTGACGTTGTTCTCAAGGCGGAACGCGCCGGGCAGGATCCCAAGGTATTTACCAGCATCCACTTCCATTTTCGCGTGCGCGGCAGGAAACTGAAATCCGAGGCCGTGGCGCGCGCCATCGAGCTTTCCAAGGAAAAATACTGCTCCGCCTCCATCATGCTCGGCAAGAGCGCCCGCATCACGCACGATTTCGAGATCATCGAGGACGAAGCCTCCGCCTGATCCGGGAGGCGGAAGACGGGAAATCGCCGTTTGCGGGGCATTTCGGGCAAAGGCGCGATTGCCTCGCCCAATGTCGTCTCACAACTGATACGTCTCCCCGTTTCCCCGCAAGGCCCATTCAATGGCGCGGCGGTCCAGGTGGGGCGCGAAGAGGGAAATGAAATCGTATTCAAAACGGCGTGGGAATATCCCGCGTCGCAGGGCAATGCGCGTCATGTTGGTCTCGAAAAGATCCCTCGCCATCCGGCAATCCAGCCGGGTATCGCGTTCCGGATCAAAGGCGAGATCGGCGATGATGCCCAGGCCCAGGCCCAGTATCACATAGGTCTTGATTACATCGGCGTCGAGCGCGGTCAGCACCACACGTGGCGCGAGTCCCTGGCGCTCGAAGGCGCGGTTGATGGAAGAGCGCCCGGTAAAGGCGGAATCGTAGGTGACAAGCGGCCAGCGCGCCAGCGCCCGGAGAGAGAGCGGATGCTCCTTCAGGATCGGATGTCCGAGGGGCGCAATGACGCAATGATGCCACTGGCGCACCGGCAGGGTGACGAGACCCGGTTGCGCTTCGAGATATTCGGTGGCGATGCCGATATCCGCCTCGCCTTTCTCCACCCAGCCCGCAATCTGGAACGGCGTGCCCTGGTGCAGGATGAGCTGCACACCGGGATGCCGGTCGACAAACGCCTTGACCGCAGGCGGCAGGGCATAGCGGGCCTGGGTGTGGGTCGCGGCGATGACCAGCGTGCCGGAATCGCCGTCGGAATGATCCTTGCCCAGTCGCCGGATGTTTTCCGCCTCGAACAGGATGTGCTCGGCACGCTCGACAATGGCGCGGCCCGGCTCCGTGATGCCGGTGAAACGCTTGCCGCTGCGCTCGAAGATGGTGATGCCCAACTCATCCTCCAGGAGCCGAATCTGCTTGGAGACGCCCGGCTGCGAGGTGAAAAGCGCCGTTGCCGCTTCCGAGACGTTCATGTCCCGACGTACTACTTCCACTACATAACGCAGTTGCTGGAGTTTCATGCTGGTTATGCCTCCCGGAAGAATGCTGGGGCGCGAAAGCCCCGTAGCATCAGGAAACAAGCAAAACATGCGCCACGAACATCCGCCACTGGCCTTCCCGGAAACATCAAATATTGACGAATATATGGATTGTCGCCTTGGCGACAGGATGTGTCCGTTTGTCGACAAAGGAATTGCGCCATGCGTATCACTCCGTAGTCATCATATCGTTCGGTTATAACAATGTAACACGATATTCTTTTTTGCGAAAACAGGGCACTGCTACCATTGCCGTCCTCATTTTCTGTTCGACCGGCCTGTTTCTTCATCTGGAACAAACTCTGGTTGGAAAGATTGGAACATGTACCGTTACGATGATTACGATACCGCGCTGGTTGTGGAACGGGTGGCGCAGTTCCGCGACCAGGTGGCCCGCTGGCAGGCAGGCGAACTGACGGAGGACGAGTTCCGTCCCCTGCGCCTGCAAAACGGCCTCTATGTCCAGCGCCAGGCGCCCATGCTGCGCATCGCCGTGCCCTATGGCATGCTCTCCTCGGCGCAACTGCGCTCGCTTGCCTATGTGGCGCGCCGCTGGGACAAGGGCTATGGTCATTTCACGACCCGGCACAACCTGCAATTCAATTGGCTGAAGATCGAGGATTGCCCGGACATCCTCGCCCATCTCGCCCAGGTGAACATGCACGCCATCCAGACTTCCGGCAACTGCATCCGCAACATCACCACCGATCCCTTCGCGGGCATTGCGCCGGACGAAGTTATCAATCCCCTGCCGCTCGCCGAGATTTTGCGCCAGTGGAGCACTTTCCATCCGGAATTCGCCTTTTTGCCGCGCAAGTTCAAGATTGCCATCTCCGGGGCGCGGGAGGACCGCATCCTGGGCTGGTTCAACGATATCGGCCTGCGGCTTGCGCCGGGGGAGGAGGGCGAACCCTGCTTTTCCGTAATCGCCGGCGGCGGACTGGGACGCACGCCGGTACGCGGCAAGCTCCTGAAAGCCTCACTTCCCTGGCGGCACATCCTCACTTATCTCGAAGCCATCCTGCGGGTTTTCAACCTGCATGGCCGCCGCGACAATCTCTACAAGGCGCGGCTCAAGATTCTGGTGGAAGCGTTGGGTCTGCCTGAATTTACCCGGCAGGTGGAAGCCGAATGGCAATGCCTGAAAGATGGCCCGGCCACCATTACCCAGGAGGAATATGATCGGGTCGCCGCTCACTTCCACCCGCCCGCCTACCGAAAGCTGCCGCAGGAAAACAAAGAAAATTGCCGTCCGCAGGACCAGGACCGGGAGGAATTTGCCCGCTGGCGGGCGCGTGCCGTGCATGCGCACAAGCAGCCGGGCTATGCGGCGGTGACGCTCTCCCTCAAGTCGCCCGGGCAAGCGCCGGGGGACATCACGGCCGAACAGATGGAAGCGGTTGCCGACTTGGCCGACCGCTTTGGCTTCGGTGAAGCACGCTCCAGCCAGGAACAGAACCTGATCCTCCCCGATGTGGAGCGGCGTTCCCTTTTCGCGCTCTGGGAGGCGGCGCGGGCGGCGGGGCTTGCCACGCCGAATGTCGGTCTCCTGACGGATGTGGTCTGCTGCCCCGGCGGCGAACTGTGCGATCTTGCCAATGCCCGTTCCGTGCCAGTGGCCAACGCCATCCAGGCGCGGTTTGCGGATCTGGATCGCCTCTTCGACCTGGGCGATTTGCGCCTCAACATTTCCGGCTGCATCAATGCGTGCAGCCATCACCATGTGGGGCACATCGGCATTTTGGGCGTGGAGAAGAACAACGCCGAGTATTACCAAATTACCTTGGGCGGACGCTCGGGCAACGCGGCGCGAACCGGCGAGGTGATCGGCCCCTCGTTCGCCGCCGCCGACATTCCCGATGTGCTGGAGCAGATCATCGGTGTTTTCGTGGCGCGCCGCGCCCCAGGCGAAACCTTCCTCGCCACCTTCGACCGCATCGGCCTTGCGCCGTTCAAGGAGCGGGTCTATGCCGACCACGCCCACGGAACTGGCAGACGGCGAAACCAGCTCGAAACGGAGACGCCGCGATGAAGCGCGTCCAGACAATGCACAGGACGATTGCCGTCCGCAAGACCGCGCAGGACTTGCGGTTGCGGCATTGGGGGAGGAACACATGAGCACGCTCATCAAGAACGGCGTCATCGTCGCGGATCCCTGGACGCGCCTTGCAAACCCGGATGCGGCGCTGCCGGAAGGCGACCTGTTTGTCCCGCTCACCGTTTGGCACACGCGAAAGGCGGCGCTGCTTTCCCATCCCGCGCGGATTGGATTGTGGCTGGAGACGGAAACCCTGCCGGAGGATCTTGCCGGAATTGCGGCGGATTTGTCGCGTTTCGCGGCGATTGCCATTTACATTCCGCGCTTTGTCGATGGTCGCGGCTATTCCCTTGCCCGGCTTCTGCGCGAACGCTACCGCTATACGGGCGAACTGCGCGCCGTGGGGGATGTGCTGCACGACCAGCTTTTCGCCCTGTGGCGCGTCGGCTTCGACGCCTGGGCGCTGAAAGAGGGAAAGGACGCCCAAAAGGCGCTCCAGGCATTCGCTACCTTCCGGAACCCCTACCAGGCAGACACAACCCGCCCCCCGCTTTTCCGACGGCGCGGCTCACCATAGGAACCTGTTCAAAGTTTCCTTGGATGATTTTATGATATTCGGATGGCAAGACATTGCCCAAGCGACGTGAGTCGAGAACAATTTGAAGTCATACGCCCTCTGCTGGAGAGCGCGCTGCGTCGGGGAATATGACCATATGAAATGTGGCGCCTATGCTCCGGAACGCGAGACAAGCAGATTCCCGCCCGCCTGCGGCGTTTGCCGGTTTTTTTGCGAAAGCTTGTGGATTTGTGAACAGTGGCGGCTGGAGCGGGTGAAGGGAATCGAACCCTCGTATGCAGCTTGGGAAGCTGCCGTTCTACCATTGAACTACACCCGCCTGATGTTGGGAGGACTTGTGTCGCGTGGGCGGCATTGTACATCGTTACTCCAATCATAACGAGAAAAATCAGCACAATTGTCGCATCCATCTCGTTTGTTCCCGCAGCACCGTTTGTCTCCGGCGCCAAGGTGGATTGCGGGCGGCGCAGGGTTTCCGCAGCTTTCAGGAGCGCCGCCGAACTTGAGCGGATTTTGATGGCGATCTCCAGGCCGATAACTCACTTCATCCCGCAACAAGCCATCGGACATCAATTTCCCGTCGAGGCTCTCCAATCACGTTGCCTTGGTCAAGAAAACCCGGCATCTGTCCTCCATCCCCCGAACCGTGCATAATCCATCCTTTTCATGGATGAACGTTGCGCGATGAACAAGGCTTTTACACGTGAACCGGAAGGGGACGAGGAAGAAGATGAATCCCTTTCGCCTGCATTGAAGCTGCCGCCCGGCGCGAAGAATTACATGACGCCCACTGGTCATGCCCGGCTTCTGGCGGAGCAGGAATTCCTCATCCGGGAGGAGCGGCCCCGCATCGTCGAAATCGTGGCCTGGGCGGCTGCCAATGGCGACCGCTCCGAGAACGGAGATTATCTCTACGGCAAGAAGCGCCTGCGGGAAATTGATCGGCGCATCCGCTTCCTAGGCAAGCGGTTGGCGGTGGCGCAAGTCGTCGATCCGACCGCGCAGGGTGATAATGAGCAGATTTTCTTCGGCGCCACCGTCATGCTCTCCCGCAACGGCGGCGCGGAGGAAACCTACAGCATTGTCGGCATCGACGAGGCCGACGCCTCCCGTGGTCGCATCAGCTGGATTTCCCCCCTGGCCCGCGTCCTCATCAAATCCCGCGCGGGCGATAGCGTTCGCTTCCAGACGCCAGCCGGCGTACAGGAAATCGAGATACTGGAAGTCCACTACCTGCCACTGCCCTGAGTGTCCCTGCGGACGGCAATTTTGCGGACGGCAATTTTCCCCTTTGCAGGACGCGCATCCTTGCCGCGGATCACAGGAGCGAGCGATAGAGCGCCGCCAGACGTGCCGCGCAGGCTTCGTCCGACCACGCCTGCGCGAAGACGCGGGCTTCTGCGCGCAGGCGTTCTTGCAGCGCAGGGTCGGCAAAGAAACGGGTGATGGCCTCTGCGAAGGCAGCCTCGTCTTCCGGCGGCGTGAGGCAGCCCTTGCCGGGTTCCAGGATATCGCGGGTTCCCAGATAGGAAAGGCCGATGACGGGAAGCCCCGCCGCCATCGCCTCCAGCAGCACCAGCCCCTGGGTTTCCGTGCGCGAGGAAAAGAGGAAGACATCCGCGGCGGCATAACAATCGGGCAGTTCCTGCTTGCGGTCGAGATAGCCCAGGAAACGCGCGGCATCCCCGATCCCCAAACGCTGCGCCGCTGCCTTGTATTCGGCAAGCGCCGGGCCATCCCCGGCAAGCAGGAGGAGGAGTCCGGGCCGCGCCCGCGCCGCCTTTGCCCAGGCATCCAGCAGGAAGCCGATGTTTTTCTCGTGGGCGATGCGCCCGGCAAAGAGCGCCACGGGACGTTCCTCAGCAATGCCGTGGCGCGCCCGGAAAGCGCGACGGTCGCCACTGGCGAAACGATCCAGGGGAATGCCGGTTGGCAGGACGTGGATGGGCACGGTAACGCCAAATGCCTCAAGGTGCTCCCGCATGGCCGTGGAAGGCACAATGACGGCATTCATGGCGTTGCATTGCTTCCGCGAGAATTTGCGCGTCCATTCGCTCAAATTGCGGCGCGGCAGGAAGGGCACGTAATATTGCAGGTATTCCTCGAACAGGGTGTGATAGGTGGTCAGGATGGGGCGGCGCAGCTTGCGGGCCGCGTTGAGTCCGGCATAGTGGGCGATGAAGGGCGTATGCGTGTGGATCAGGTCGCAATGCCGGGCGGCTTCCAGCGCGGCCCGCCGCACCTTGCGCCAGGAAAGCCGCCGATCTTCCACATCAATGGAAAAGGGCAGCGCCGACCCCTTGACGCGGATGATGCCGGTTTCTTCCGGCTCCGCGCCGTAGCGGGGCGCGACCAGCAGTGTCTCCACTCCGTACGGCGTCAGCGTCTTCCGGAAGGTCTCAATGGAAGTCGAAACACCGTTGATGCGGGGGAAATATACATCGGAGGTCATCAGGATGCGCATGCGGGCTTCCCTCTCAAGAATGAGCGGGCATCATACCCGAAAACGTGGGCAACCGGGATGCTTCCCGCCCGCCGCTTTTTGACGAATGGACAGTTGCGGGATATCCTTGACGCCATTTTGAATGAACGCCCGAACCCGCCCGATGGACGAGCTTTTCCTGCGCGACCGGATTGCCGTGCAAACCAACGATTTCGCGCCCGACCGCGAAACGCTCATTTTCCTGCACGGGCTGGCCGGAAGTTCCAGTGCCTGGGAAGAATACATCCCGCTTTTCGAGCGCGATTTCAATCTCGTTTTCCTGGATTTGCGCGGGCATGGCAAATCCCGGCGCTACCGCGACAGTTCCGAATACCAGATTTCCCGGTTCGCGCAGGATCTGGAAGCGATTTTTTCCGATCTCGGCATTACGGAAGCAATCCTGATCGCACATTCCTTCGGATGCTTGGTGGCAATGGATTACATTGCGCGGCATCCGGAGAAAATCCGGAAAGTCGTTTTCATTTCGGCGCGCTTCGATACCAGGAACCGCTTGCTGTTCCATTTCACTTCTCTTGTGCATCGCCTGCTTTCCCCCCTTGATTCCCGCTTTCCACCACAATGCGCCCGGCTGGATTACAGGAATTATCCCCGCAAGACGAATTACAATCCGCGCCGGATTTATCACGACATCCGCAATACCGGCCTCGCCGCCTTCCTGCATTGTTCCCGGCAGGCCCTGGGCGTGGATTACAGCCGTGAAGCCGCAGAATTGCGCTGCCCGGTACTCTTCATCCACGGCGACCGGGATCGCGTCTTTCCCGTGCGCCATGCGCGAAAAAACCAGCGTCGCCTGCAACAATCCCGGCTGGAAATCGTCCCCGGCGCAAGTCACGTCATCGTGCTGAGCCATGTGGAAGTGCTGTGCGAGAAAATCAGGGATTTCGTCCATGAATGAACGCAACCTGAACCGCATTACCTTCATGGGGACGCCGCCTTTTTATTTCCTTCTTTCCCTGCCGCTCCTCCTGTTTTCCACGAGAATTTTCCTCGTCTATTATGTTTCCATTCTCGCAACGGAAATCGTCTGTGCCGTCATCAAGCTCCTCACCCGCACGGACAGGCCCACGCCGCGAAAACGGGTTACGTTGTACGATGCCTATGATGCGTCCACCTTCCCCAGTGCGCATACGGCGCGGATTGCTTCCAACACAAGCATCATCGCCCTTTGTTTCTGGAGCCTCCCCCTGGCCGCATTCGCTCTTGTGCTGACCCTGGCGGTGGCCTATAGCCGTGTTGGCCTGAAGCATCATTTCCTGGTGGATGTTCTTGTCGGCGCTGTTGTTGGCGTCGCCATCTCCGCCCTTACCTTTTTCTGGCTTTTTCCGGGATCGCCATGAAACGCCTCCTCCCTTACCTGAAACTCATGCGCTTTCATTTCCACGCCTCGTTCATCACGGTGCTGGCCGGGGCTTGGCTTTTCCTGCCACAGGGCGCGGCATTCCCGTTCCTGGAATTGCTGGAATGTTATTTGTGCTTCAACGTCCTGCTCTATGGCGGCATCTATACGTTCAACGACATCATTGATTGCAAGGCGGATGCCGTCGATCCGGTCAAGAAACAAAGGCCCTTGCCTGCCGGGGAGATTTCCCGCATGGCCGCCCTGTTTTTCTGTCTCGCACTGGTTTTCTCCGGCTTCCTGCTGGCGGGATTCATTCTCCAACGCGAAATCCTGTTTCTCTTCGCCGCCTTTCTTGCCGCCAACCTGCTCTATACCCTCGTTTTCAAGAGAATTCCCTATGCCGGGCTTGCGCTCGTGGCCCTGACGCATACGCTGCGCATGGCCTTTGGCATCGTGATTGCGGGCGTAGTTCCGGCGCTCTCTTTTCTCACCGCTTTCTACGTGTTGCTCCTGTGCATTGCCGTGACGATCCACAGTCGCTACAACGCCAAGCCCAGGGAATTGCAATATTATTCGCCCGCAATCGTCAATGGCTTGCAGATTGCTTTTCTCCTCCTCTTTGCGCTGCTGGCGCTGTTTGCGTGGCAAAGCGCGCCCCTGCATCCTGCCTGGTTTGTGCTCGCCGCCGTTCTGCTGCTTTTCCTCGTGGCCGCGCATCTTGCCATCCTGCGCAAACCATTGGCCCGGATTTTCATGATCCGCAGATTGCCGGAACAATGGCCCTGCGCTGTCCCGCCCACCAGGATCGAAAAAACCGAAAATCCTGATCTTTCGGGAAATTCCCACATGCGACTTTTGTCGAAAGGCGAATTGTCGATTGCCGTTACGCAGGAAGACAAGATGGAAAGCGAGATCATCCTGCGCCATATCCCGACGGGCAAGAAGATCTTTGGCGTTGTGCTGGAGGCCGCAGTGGCGTGGCATGGATATTACCTGTTGTTTGTGACGGAGGATTGTCCCTTTGAGGAAGGTCTGCATATTTACTTCTTCAATTCCGATCTGGTGCTTTTGGATTCGGCAGCACTGGGCTGGATCTATACGCCCGCCATCTTCGAGGCGCTGCGCTTGATCGAGCCAAACCGCGTGCAGTTTCGCTTTGTGGGCGGAACGGATTGGCAAATCGAACTTTTCAGCCGTCCTTTCTTTTCCCTGCCCGCCCTTGCCGATCCCATTGCCGTCAGTCGCGACTGGAAATTGTTCTGTTATTTCAAGGTTCACCGCGACAAATCATTGCCGTGAAGGAAAGCGGTCGGGATTTCCGGCTCCCTGCCGCCGGATTCCTGCTATGATCCCTTTCCTTTTCCACAACCTTGTTCCTTGCCATGTTGCCAGATTTCCGCATTCATTCCCCCGACCGCGCTCTTGAAGCCTCCTTGCGCCGCAAGATTGACCAGAAGGCAAAACCCGTGGGGGCGCTGGGGCAACTGGAGGCGTTGGCGCTTCAGGCCGGGCTGGTGCAGCAGACGCTCAGCCCAAGGCTCGTAGCGCCGCATCTTCTGGTGTTTGCGGCGGATCATGGCGCGGCGCGGGCGGGCGTTTCCGCCTATCCGCAGGAAGTCACCTGGCAGATGGTCGAGAATTATCTTGCGGGCGGCGCGGCCATCAATGTGTTTACCCGCTGCGCGGGGCTTGCGCTCCAGATTGTGGATGCGGGCGTTGCCCATGATTTCGGGCCGCCTTCCGGACGCTCCGGACTCATTGATGCCAAGATCGCGCCCGGCACGGCCAATTTCATGGAAGCGCCCGCCATGCAGCGCGCGGAACTGGAACTCGCCCTCACGCGCGGGGCGGAAAGGGCGCGCGCGCTGGCGGCAAGCGGATGCAATGTGCTGGGTTTCGGGGAGATGGGCATCGGCAACACCGCCTCCGCCGCGCTGCTCACGCACACGCTCACGGGCATGCCGCTGGAACAATGCGTTGGGCGCGGGACGGGGCTGGATGATGCCGGATTGGCCCGGAAACGCGCGCTTCTTGCCCAGGCGGCGGCGCGCGCGGGCCTGTTGCCGGGCAAGGCCGATCCGTTTGTTGCACTGGCCGAATTCGGCGGCTTTGAAATCGCCATGATGACCGGCGCCATGCTGGCGGGCGCGGAACAAGGCATGCTCCTCCTGATCGACGGTTTTATCGTGAGCGCCGCAGCCTTGATCGCCTGCCGCCATGCCCCGGCTCTGCGCGATTACTGCGTATTTGGCCACCGCTCCGCCGAGCCGGGACACGCCGCACTTCTGGAAGCCCTGTCCGCCCGCCCCCTCCTTTCCCTCGACCTGCGCCTGGGCGAAGGCACCGGCGCGGCGCTCGCCTACCCACTGCTCGCGGCGGCAGTCGCCTTCCTGAACGACATGGCAAGCTTTGAGACAGCAAGCGTGAGCACGGCGTGAGGAAATGGAACTTCGTTTGCATAAGAATGCCCGGACGACGACACCTGCGGTTCGCGCGGAGATTGCCGCGAGCACGGAAGGTGAGCGCTCTGGCGCGGGAGAAACAGTTTTTCCGCCAGGCAATTGCCGCCTGTAAAACCGCGTAATCCCAAAATCTTCCAGAGACGAGGAATTGTGTGTTTTCAGTCCCTTGCCGTAGAATCCCCCCCTTTTCCTGAAATGCGTTTCCCCACACTTTTTGATGTTATCGTCGTTGGCGGCGGTCATGCCGGAACCGAAGCCGCTCTGGCGGCGGCGCGGGCAGGGGCGAAGACCCTGTTGCTCACGCACAATCTGGAAACCCTGGGCGCGATGAGTTGCAATCCTTCCATCGGCGGCATTGGCAAGGGGCATTTGG
>JAISLJ010000115.1 GCA_031290955.1 Zoogloeaceae bacterium
GGAAGCCGCAAAAAACCAACATGCAGGGGCGGGTTTCAAACCCGCCCCTACAGGGGAAATACACGTGGAGGCCGCGAAAAACCCACACGAAGACGCGCCAAATGAATAACGCCGCGCCCGACAACCGCCCGACCAGGGCATTGCTGAAAGAGTATCCTATGGCCCAAACCGCAAAACGTGGACGAGGAGCGTCCCCGATCTATCTGGATGAAGGCGATCATTCGGAGTCAAAAACCGTTTTCGCGCGAGACCGCAGGCGGCGCATTGTTTTTGGATGGTATGGCGGAAAATTCTCGCACCTTGATTGGTTGCTGCCCTTGTTGCCGGAGTGTCGCCATTATTGCGAACCGTTTGCCGGGTCTGGCGCTGTGCTCATCAATCGCAAACCCGCGCCCGTGGAAACGTACAATGACATTGATGGCGATGTGGTGAACTTCTTCCGGGTGTTGCGCGATCATCACGAAGAACTGGTCAGGGCCATTGCCCTGACCCCCTTTTCCCGCGAGGAATACCATGAGGCCATACATGGTTGCGCAAGCGGAATCAGTGATGTGGAACGGGCCAGACGGTTTTACATCAGGGCACGCCAGACCCGCACTGGGCTTGCGCAAACGGCCTCCCTTGGTCGTTGGGCAAATTGCAAGGATACGAGCCGGGCGGGCATGTCCGGGGTTGTGTCACGCTGGCTGGGCGGCGTGGATGCGCTGGCGGAAATTGCCCAGCGGCTTATCCGGGTGCAGATCGAGAACCGCCCCGCCATTGATGTGATCCGCCTGTATGACAGTCCCAAGACGCTTTTCTATTGTGATCCGCCCTATCTGCACGCCACGCGCGGCGATGCCAAGGCTTACGGCTTCGAGATGGACGAGGGCCAGCATCGGGAATTTGCCGAAGCGGTCAATGAGTGCAAAGGCATGGTGGCCGTTTCCGGGTATGACCACCCGCTGATGGACGAGCTATTCAAGCAGTGCCGTTGGTTCAAGACCCAGGGACCGGATAAGACGATTCACTCGACAAAGGGTAAACGCTCGGAAATCCTTTGGACGAACTACGATCCCAGGAACCAGAAAGATCTGTTTGCATGAGACCGCCGCATGGTATCAATGCCACGCCAGCGACCTGCGCATTTTCCGGGCGGTCGCGCTCACACAAGCGAAAGGAATTCCAATGACGCCAGAAGAAATACTGCAAGGCATCCAGCAGCGGGCCGCCGCGACGTTGCATACCTCTGTGGTCACCGACCCGCTCATCCGAGAGCGTGTCGATTATGTCTGCCGCTGCATGAGCAACCGTGCCGGGGTGCGCTTGCTCATGTCCTGCCTGCTGGGAAAGCTGGACAAGCCAAATGTCGATCCGCGCAAGCCCTATACGGAGATCGGGGGGACTGACAGTTTTTCCGGGCGCACCTATGACGAACGCCACCTGACCAAGTTTATCAACGAGCATCGGCTGCCGGTCAATCCGACCACTGCGTTTCTGACCCCGACGCTGCGCAATATCGACCATGCGCTGACCACCGACCGGGAGCTTGTCGGCAGGCCGCGTGACCTCTACAAAAAGACGCTTGAGCTACTGGAAGATGCGGCCTTGCAGCGCATCCCCGCTGACGTGCTGTTTGTGGAAACCGTGCGCGTTCTGATGCTGCTGCGCGACGAGAAGCTGGCCCGCATGGCGTCCCTGCTGGACGCCTTGGATCGCACAGAGGGCGCATTGCCCCTTTCGTCGGAAGCCATTGTCACACTGATAAGCCAGCACCTTGCCTGCAAGAACGCCAGCCGCTTGCCGGTATTGGTTGTCGCCGCCGCTTATAAGGCCGCCGGGGCGCGATTGTCTGAAAGCATGTTGCCTTTGAACGCGCACAATGCCGCCGATCTTCAAACTGGTTCATTGGGCGATGTTGAAATCTGTCTGATGGGCGAGAATTCCGTCGTCACCGCC
The DNA here is from genome assembly GCA_031290955.1 of Zoogloeaceae bacterium. Lineage (GTDB taxonomy): Bacteria > Pseudomonadota > Gammaproteobacteria > Burkholderiales > Rhodocyclaceae > Azovibrio. The sequence goes on from JAISLJ010000115.1 coordinate 1,939, forward strand.
TACGAAATGAAGATGAAGCGGGTCACACAGGAGGACATTGACGCGGCAGCAACCAAGATCGCCAAGGCGCCGAACAGGATTCACAACTACCTGTTTGTTACCACGGATGCAATTGACCCGGTTGTGGTCGAGTACGCCGCCGCGTTCTACGAAAAAACAGACGGCATCGAAATCGCCATTCTCGATTGCATCGGGTTCTTGCGGCACTTCCTGCACCTGTTTCACCGCATTCGGGGGGAGTACCTGAACGCCTACCAAACGCTGGTCTTGCGTGAACCGGATTCGGCGGTCAGCCAGACATTAAAAGAAGCATTCCTGGCGCTGCGACAGTCTGCCGAAAATGACGAGTAACTCGATCATGGCAAACGTCCCTGTTTTTGGCGTATGCGCCTCTGAACAGAATGATGAAGCGTAGACAAAATGTCTCCGAAAAAACCAACCCAAAGGCCGCCCGCATGAACCACAACGCGCCTGACCACAACGCCGCGCCCGACAACCTGACCCCGCCGCCCGCGGGCTATGCCGACTGGCTGGTCGCGCTCAAGGCGCGCATCCACACTGCCCAGCAACGCGCCACGCTGGCGGTCAACCGCGAACTGGTGCTGCTGTACTGGCA
>JAISLJ010000116.1 GCA_031290955.1 Zoogloeaceae bacterium
GAATGCGGCGCGGGACGCAAACGGACGATTTGCGGCGAAAGGGCGACCAGCCGGTCATAGCGGTAATGCGTGCGGTGATTGAGGGCAACGTGAATGGACACGGCAAGGCTTTCCGGGAAAAAGTTTGGAAGGAGGTTCGATGAGACCAGCAAAAACCAGGCCATGTCAAACGCTTGCCTTCATGGCAAGCCGCGACGGATGGGCACCAGGGCGGTGCGAGCGGGTTGATACACGCACCAAGACGCGGAATGAAGCCGTTGTAGGTCAGTAAAGGAAGCCCTGATTAAAACAATCGTCATTGCGAGCGTAGCGAAGCAATCCATGCGCCGTATGGATTGCCGCGTCGCTTCGCTCCTCGCAATGACGAAGTGAAGCGCGGGGAAGCGCAACGGAAAACCTCGCCATCCGCCGCCCTGCCCGCAAGCTGCCGCGCCATGAATCGTGCGTTTGCCCTGGCGAGGCATTCATATGCGCTTTGGTGGTGAGCGCGACCTGTGATATATTTTCGGGCCGCCGGTTTTTCTCCGAACCGGCGCATCGTGATGCGCGGTGCGTGCGCGCAAGAATTTTTTAGGAAACTTTATGGAAAACACTCCTCATCAAGAGACCAATCCCCTGGAACGCCGTTTGGATCTGGCGGTTGCCATCGACGCGCTGGAAAGCGCAACCGACGCGCGTTTGAAACGCATGGGCCGTTCCGTGAAAATGGCAGGCTTTCGCCCCGGAAAGGTGCCCTTTGCCATCGTGAAGCAACAGTATGGTGCGGAAATCCGCCATGAGGTACTGATCGACGCGCTGAACGAGGCGTTCGGCAAAGAGGTGGCAGGGCAGAAACTGAACGTGGCGGGAGCGCCGCGCATCGAACCCAGGCAAAGCGACAATTCGACGCATCTGGCGTTCTCCGCCGTGTTCGAGGTCTATCCCGAATTCACGCCGGGCGACCTCTCCAGCGCCGAAATCGAGCGCCCGACGCTGGAAGTCGCTGCGGCGGACGTCGACAAGACCATCGAGATACTGAGAAAACAGCGTGTCCGCTACGTCACCACCGAGCGGCCCGCCGCGCAGGAAGACCGCGTGGTGATCGATTTTCACGGCACACGCGAGGATGGCAAACCCTTCCCGGAAGGGGAGGCCCATGACTATTCCTTCCTGCTCGGGCGCGGTATGCTGCTGCCGGAATTCGACGCCGCCGTGGAGGGCATGCAGGTCGGCGAGGAAAAGACCATCGACGTGACTTTTCCCGACGATTACCATGCGCAAGAATTGGCCGGAGCGAAGACCCGCTTCGAGATCGTCCTGAAAGAAGTGGCCGGCCCCGTTCTGCCGGAAGTTGACGAAGAATTCGCAAAGGCGCTGGGCATTGAGGATGGCGATATCGCCAAGATGCGCGCCGAGATCGAGGAAAACCTGCGGCACGAAGTGAAAAAACGCATTGACGCCAAGGTGAAGGAGCAAGTGCTGGAAGCATTGCTGCGCGCCAATCCCATTCCGGTGCCCAATGCGCTCGTCGAGCGGGAAATCCAGCGCCTGGTTGACGGGGCGCGCGAGAACCTGGAACAGCGCGGCCTCCGCGCCCGGGACGTTCCCGTGCGTCCCGAATGGTTCACCGACAAAGCCCGGCGGCGCGTCACACTTGGCCTGATTTTTGCTCAGGTCGTCGAATCCGAAAAATTGCAGGCCCGGCCCGAACAGGTAAAGGCGATGGTCGAGGAAGCGGCCCGCACCTACGAAAATCCCGCCGAGGTGGTGCGATGGTATTATCGTGACCCGGAACGGCTGGAGGACATTGAGAATCTGGTCGCGGAGAACAACGTCGTGGAATGGGCGCTCGCCAAAACTAAGGTAACAGAGCGGGCGCTCTCCTTCGACGAACTCATGGGCCGGAACGAGGCATGATTTCGGGCTTGGTCCGAAATCATGGCGAACAACACGATTTTGTCAGAAATGGAACAAAACAGCATGACATCCTTTGCGCAGAACCTCTTTTCCGGAAGCAATCCCTTCCCCGATCCGCGTGCCCTGGGACTTGTCCCCATGGTGGTGGAGCAAAGCGGTCGGGGCGAGCGCGCCTACGACATCTACTCCCGGCTCCTGAAGGAGCGCGTCGTCTTCCTGGTGGGGCCGGTCACGGACGAGACCGCCAATCTCGTGGTGGCGCAACTCCTCTTCCTGGAAGCCGAAAACCCGGACAAGGACATTTCCTTCTACATCAATTCGCCAGGTGGCTCGGTAACGGCCGGGCTTTCCATCTATGACACCATGCAGTTCGTGAAGCCGGATGTTTCCACCCTGTGCATGGGGCAGGCCGCTTCGATGGGGGCTTTCCTGCTCTGCGCGGGCACCAAGGGTAAGCGTTTCGCGCTGCCGAACGCGCGGGTGATGATCCACCAGCCGCTGGGCGGTTTCCAGGGACAGGCCTCCGATATCGCCATCCACGCCAAGGAAATCCTCTCGATCCGCGAAAAACTGAACCGCATCATGTCCGAGCATACCGGGCAACCGATCGAGCGCATCGAGAAAGATACGGATCGGGACAACTTCCTCTCCGCCGAGGAAGCCCGCGAATACGGTATCATTGACAGGGTGTTCGCGCGCCGCGACGCCGCCTGAATTTTCCCCACACCTGACCACCACGATCCGGAGACGAGAAATGACCGACAAGGATAAACAAGGCGAAAAGCTGCTCTATTGCTCGTTCTGCCACAAAAGCCAGCATGAGGTGAAAAAACTGATTGCCGGCCCGCATGTGTTCATCTGCGACGAGTGCATCGCGCTGTGCAACGACATCATCCGGGAAGAATTGCCGGAAGAAGAAGCGAAGGGCAAGATGACCGACCTGCCCGCGCCCAGGGAGATCGCCGATATTCTCGACCAGTATGTCATCGGCCAGCAACAGGCCAAGCGCATCCTGGCGGTGGCGGTGTACAACCACTACAAGCGCCTGCGCTACCGGGGACAGAAGGATGATGTCGAGCTTGCCAAGAGCAACATCCTGCTCGTCGGGCCAACGGGTTCCGGCAAGACGCTTCTGGCGCAGACGCTGGCGCGGCTCCTGAACGTGCCCTTCGTCATGGCCGACGCGACGACGCTCACTGAGGCGGGCTACGTCGGGGAGGATGTGGAGAACATCATCCAGAAGCTCCTGCAAAAATGCGAGTACGATGTGGAGAAGGCGCAACATGGCATCGTCTATATTGATGAGATCGACAAGATTTCCCGGCGCTCCGAAAACCCTTCCATCACCCGCGATGTTTCCGGCGAAGGCGTGCAGCAGGCGCTCCTGAAACTGATTGAGGGTACCTTGGCCTCCATCCCGCCACAGGGGGGGCGCAAGCATCCCAATCAGGATTTCGTGCAGGTGGATACGACCAACATCCTCTTCATCTGCGGCGGCGCGTTCGATGGCTTGGCGCGGATCATCCAGGCGCGTTCCGAAAAGGGCGGCATCGGCTTTGGCGCCACCGTGAAGAGCAAGGACGACGAAAAAATCCTGAGCGACCATCTCGCGGAAGTCGAGCCGGAGGATCTCATCAAGTTCGGCCTCATCCCGGAACTGATCGGGCGGCTGCCGGTGGTCGCCAGCCTGAAGGAACTGGACGAGGCGGCGCTCGTCAAGATTCTGGTGGAACCCAAAAACGCGCTCATCAAGCAATACCAGAAGCTCTTCGCCCTGGAAGGCGTGGAACTGGAAATACGCCCTGCGGCGCTTGCCGCCATCGCCAAGAAGGCGCTGGAGCGGAAGACCGGCGCGCGCGGGCTGCGTTCCATTCTGGAACATGTGCTCCTCGATACCATGTACGAACTTCCGAGCATGGAAAACATCGCCAAGGTGGTCATCGACGAGAACATGGTCAGTGGCGACGCCAGCCCGCTCCTGATTTACACAGAGCAGGCCCGGGTCTCCGGTTCCAACTGACCAGGATGCAAAACAGGATCGCGCGCTTGAAAACCGCACGTCCAACCCTCACCTAAATGAAGACAATTTTCCAAGGCGCATCCTCATGACCACCCTGCTTCCTCCTGCCATTGAGCTTCCCCTCCTGCCCCTGCGCGATGTGGTCGTGTTTCCGCACATGGTCATCCCCTTGTTCGTGGGGCGTCCGAAATCCATCCGCGCGCTGGAAATCGCCATGGAGAACGCGCGCGCCATTCTTTTGGTGGCGCAAAAGGCGGCGGGCGAGAACGATCCCGCGCCGGAACACCTGTACCGCATCGGCTGCCAGGCCCAGGTGCTCCAGATGCTGAAACTCCCCGACGGAACGGTCAAGGTTCTGGTCGAGGGCGTGCAGCGGGTACAACTGGAGTCGGTGCGGGTCAACGAAACCCATCTGAGCGCCACGGCAACCCCGCTGGAGATCGGGCAGGAGAGCGACCATGAGCTGGAAGCCCTGCGGCGCGCCGTGCTGACGCAGTTCGAGCAATATGTGAAGCTGAACCGCAAGATCCCGCCGGAAATCCTGAGTTCCATCGCCGGGATCGAGGATATCGGGCGGCTGGTGGATACCATCGCCGCGCACCTGCCGCTGAAGCTCGAAATGAAGCAGGAAATCCTGGAAATGATCACCGCCCGCGAGCGTGTCGGGCGCTTGCTCTCGCAACTGGAATCCGAGATCGACATCCTCCAGGTGGAAAAGCGCATCCGGGGCCGCGTCAAGCGCCAGATGGCCAAGAGCCAGCGCGAGTACTACCTGAACGAGCAGGTGAAGGCCATCCAGAAGGAACTGGGCGAAGGCGAGGACGGCGCCGACCTGGAAGAACTGGACAAGAAGATTCAGGCTGCGGGCATGAGCAAGGAAGGTCTCGCGAAGGCGCAGGGTGAATTGCGCAAGCTGCGGCTCATGTCGCCCATGTCGGCTGAAGCGACGGTCATCCGCAACTATATCGAGACTTTGGCGGGCCTTCCCTGGCGCAAGAAGAACCGCATCAGCAAGGATCTGGTCGCTGCGGAAAAAACGCTGGATGCCGACCACTACGGCCTGGAAAAGGTGAAGGAGCGCATCATCGAATACCTGGCTGTACAACAACGGGTAGACAAGTTGAAAGCGCCGATCCTCTGCCTGGTCGGCCCGCCCGGCGTCGGCAAGACCTCGCTGGGGCAATCCATTGCCAAGGCCACGAACCGCAAGTTCGTGCGCATGTCCTTGGGCGGCGTGCGCGACGAAGCCGAGATTCGCGGCCATCGCCGCACCTACATCGGTTCCATGCCGGGCAAGATCTTGCAGAATCTGGCGAAGACCGGCGTGCGTAACCCGCTCTTCCTTCTGGATGAAGTCGACAAGCTGGGGCAGGATTTCCGGGGCGATCCTTCCTCGGCGCTGCTGGAAGTGCTTGATCCCGAGCAAAACCACACTTTCCAGGATCATTACGTGGAAGTCAATTTCGATCTTTCCGATGTAATGTTCGTGGCGACTGCCAATACGCTCAACATCCCGGCGCCGCTGCTCGACCGGATGGAGGTCATCCGTCTTTCCGGCTACACCGAAGATGAAAAGGTGAATATCGCCATGCGCTACCTGCTGCCCAAGCAGATGAAGAACAATGGCCTCAAGCAGACCGAACTTACGGTCACGGAAAGCGCGGTGTTGGACATCGTGCGCTACTACACCCGGGAAGCAGGTGTGCGCAGCCTTGACCGGGAAATTTCCAAGATATGTCGCAAAGTCGTGCGGACGCTGACGACGAAGAAGCGTTCCGCCCGGATGGTCATCAATGTGAAGAATCTGGAGAAATGCCTGGGTGTGCGCCGCTACAGCTTCGGGATCGCCGAGAAGGAAAACCAGGTTGGCCAGGTCACGGGGCTGGCGTGGACGGAAGTGGGCGGCGAATTGCTCACCATCGAATGCGCCACCATGCCAGGGAAAGGGAACATCCTGCGCACTGGCTCGCTGGGCGACGTGATGAAGGAATCCGTCGAGGCTGCCCGTTCCGTTGTGCGCGCGCGCGCCCCCCGCCTGGGCATCCGCGCCGCGTCGTTCGACAAGCAGGATCTCCACATCCACGTGCCGGAAGGCGCGACGCCCAAGGATGGCCCTTCGGCGGGAATCGCCATGACCACGGGGATGGTTTCCGCCTTCACCAGCATTCCCGTGCGCTGCGATGTCTGCATGACCGGGGAAATTACCCTGCGCGGCGAAGTGCTGGCAATCGGTGGTTTGAAGGAAAAACTGCTGGCCGCTGTGCGTGGTGGTCTGAAAACGGCGCTGATTCCGGAAGAGAACGTGAAGGATCTGGTCGAGATTCCTGATTCCATCAAGAACAAGATTGAGGTCATTCCGGTCAAGTGGATCGATCAGGTGCTTGAACGCGCTCTGGAACATCTACCGGAGCCATTGCCGGAGGAAGAAGCCGTCGCGAACCTGCCGCTCGCGGAAGGAACGGTCGAAAGTGTTGGCGTCACAACCCATTGAGGCGTCATTGATGCGCCAACAATAGGATAAACAGCCAAAAATCCGGGAGAAATGTAGGATAATATGCTTCGCAGGGTGCTTAGCTCAGTTGGTAGAGCGTCGCCCTTACAAGGCGAATGTCGGCGGTTCGAACCCGTCAGTACCCACCACAGGTTTCGGTTGAAAACCAGCGTTTTTGCTGGTTTTCTTGCCGATATGTGTAGGCCCTCTTCTGAGGAGCGGATATCACTATGAGCAGCGTTTTATTGGTACATCATTCCAAGGTCGTCCGGGTGACGCTGGGGCGTCACTTGAAGGATCATTATTCGATACTGGAGGCACAGGATGTCGAGACCGCTTGGCAATTGCTGGTGCTGCACCATGATGTCTCGGTCGTGATTTCCGGGCTGGATGTATCGCAACCCTCGGATGTGGGGACGACGAGTACCTGGATTTCCGGCATGGATGTCCAGTTGAGCGGAATCACGCTTCTGGACCGGATTCGCCAGAACAATTTGCAGCGTCTGCGGCATGTGCCGTTCTACATCATCGCTTCGGAATCGCGGATCGAGGAGATTTCCGAAGAAGCAAGGCAGCACGGAGTCACGGGTTTTATCGCGAACGGCATGAGCCGGGAAGAAATCCTCGCCGTCCTGAGCCAGCCCATTCCGGAAGGGGAGCATTCGCCTGCGCCCGTGGAAGAAAAGCCAGCCAGCAAACCCGTTCCCCATCCGGAAATCAACGGTATGCGCAAGACCGGGCTGCTTTCGGAGCATCTGTTCAAAGAGGGTGTGCAACGCATGTTCGCACGGCCCGGTACGCATGGCGCGGTGCTTCTCTTTTGCCTGGAGCATTATGCGAAACTGAAGCAGAGCATGGGCGAGAAAATGGTGCACGGCATTCTGGAGAAATTCGCCGGGCTGGTGCAATCCAAGGTGGCGAGTGGGGATTTCGTCGGCTATTACAGCGCCAGCAGCTTTGCCATTGCGACGCACATCTCCGATCTGGACAAATGTGGCGCGTTTGCCAGGAAAGTCGTGAAAAGCCTGTCGGCAGCCAAGATCAGCACACGCGGCAAACCATTGACGATTGCCATCCAGCACAGCATGGTCTGCTGCCCTGCGGATGGCGATCTGGAAGGCGCGGCAATCCTCGCGCTTCTGGATTCCCGCTTGCGGGAGAAAGTTCCGGCCCTGGCCACGGCGCCCGCGCAAGACGCGCCCGTTTTCCCGTCGCCGGAGCAGCAGCGCCCGCCGGTCAAGGATGTGGATTTCCCGGATCTGGACATCGGCAGCTCTTCCCCCGCGCCAACGGAAACGGTCAAGGCACAGGAGGACGTTTCCTTCGATCTCCAACCAGAGCCTTTGGAAGCCGGGCAACAGGAGCCGCCTGGGGCACTGGCGGAAAAACAGCCGCAACCGGTATTTGTGGAAGAAACCACCGTGCCTTCTTCCGCGCCAAGGAAAATCCCCACCGCGCCGGAAGTCATTCCGGACTGGGAATTGTTGTAGACGATGTTGTACCCATGCGACAATTCCCCAGCTTCTGTCCCCCCCGGTCACGCGCATGCCAGGAGTCGTTCCGCTTGTTCCGCGCAGCGGTGGGCGGTCTTGGCTTCCAGCGCGTTTTTCCAGCGGGGGGGGATGGCTTCGAGGCCGTACCAGGCGCCGGCCAGCGCCCCGGCGATTGCGCCGGTGGTATCGGCATCACCACCGCGATTGACGACATCGATCAAACAGGCTTCAAAACTCTCCGTGCCGAAAAACGCCTGGAACACGGCAATCAGGGTGTGGGCAATGTAGCCGCTCGGGTTTTCCTGCCGCCGCGCCGCGCTCCAGGAGAATTCCCGATACCGCGCTTCCAGTGCCCTCGCCTCTGCAAACAGGATCTTGCGGGGGACAATTTCTTCCCAATCCTGCGCGTCCTGCGGACGGCAATGTTCCGTTGCGGATGGCAATGCTTCCCCCGTCCCCTGCCGTTCCCCTCCGGACGGGAACGGCACATCCCCTTGCCCGAAAGAAAATTGCCGTCCGCAGGACGATAAGGCGCTGTGGAGCATGGCGAGGAGGCATTCTCCGCCCGCGTCGGAGAGAGGGTTGTTGTGGGTCACATGCGCTTGCGCCCGGAAGGCGGCGGCGACCATTGCCGCTTCCTGCCCGAAGGTGGCAAGCGCCACGGGCAGGAAGCGCATCACCGCGCCATTGCCCGCGTCGTGTTCGGAGACGGGCGCTTCGGTCTCGCCGGTTGTGCGAAAGCGGATCAGGTTGCGCCGCACGGTGTTGCCGATATCGGTGGGTTTGGCGCGCATCCACTGGTCGAAGGCGCGCGCGGCGGAAAGCGCCTCGACCCGGCCCGAATCCGCCAGGATGGCCTCCCCCAGGGCAAGCGACATGGAGGTATCGTCGGTGGTCTGCCCGGCTTTCAGGCGCAGCCAGCCGCCCCCGATGATGTCCCGGTGCGCGCCGCCCTGCCGGGCGAAATCGCGGCGGATTTCGCCCGGCGTCATGAATTCCACCGTCGCGCCCAAGGCGTCGCCGATGGCCAGGCCCAGGTACGCGCCGACGGCTTTTTCCCGCAGGCGCGCTTGCGTTTCAGAGTTCGGGGGCAAAGCAGTTTGCATGATCGCTGCACACGCCGCAGGAAGGCGCGGGACAAACATAGATGCCCTCCCGGGCGCAATAGACGCGGTAGAGGAATTTCTTCCACTTCATGTCGCCCACGTTCTGCCGCGCCAGATCGGGAAAAGCGTTGTAAAGGAGCGTGGAGAGTTCCCCGCGATCACGCAGCCCCAGATCGCGCCACAGGTGTTCCCGCCCGGCGCAGGCAGCAACCACGATCCGGGCCAGCCAGGTTTCCGAGGCAAAGCACCCGGCCCGCGCTTCCAGCAAGAGCGCGATCAGGTCCGCGCCTTCCGGCAGCGTCTCCCCAGGCTGATCCGGCAGGGAAAGCGGCGGCCCGATGAAATACGCGCGCCAGAGCGCATCCATTTCACCAGCGGCCAGCCCCAGCGTGGTGGGCAGGACGCCCTTGCCGCAGGCGCGGCCCGCGAGGAGGCTTGCCAGGATCGGGCGGTTCGGGTCGCGCCGCGCTTTTGCGCTGGATGGGCGCAGGAGCAATTCGGTGACGATCCGCGTATGCTCCGGGTGCGTCATGATCTTCTCTCCCCGGTTGCGTGGTGTTTTGCGTCCGCCGCTCAGGCCGGGCGCACCACAACCGCATCGCCCAACACCCGGGTTTGGCAGGCGAGGCGTTGCTCCCATGGGGCGGAAAGATCCTTCAGCACTTGGTCTTCCAGAATGGAGGTTTCGGAGAGATGTTCCGCGCCGGAGACGATTTCCACCAGGCAGCTTCCGCATTCCCCCTCGCGGCAGCCGCAAACAAGATTGGCCCCGGCCCGCTCGGCGGCTTCGATGAGCAGGGTTCCGGCAGGGACGGCAAGAGTGACGCCGACATCGGCGAAGGTTACGTTCGGCATGGCATCCTCCGGAGCAGGTGATGGAATTGGCGTGGCGGTCAACAGGCGCAGGCCTCCTGTCCGCCGCTATCATCATACTCCGTGCCATTCCCATGCGGCAAGGCATTGTCGTCGTGATGCCCGCCGTGTTCATGATGCCCGCTGCAACGATCATTGCCCTGGCAGCCCAGTTCGGCTTCTGTGACGTGGTGTCCGGCAAGGCCGATCCAGGCGTCGACTTCCTCCTGTATAAAACCCACCTTGCGTTCGCCCGCCGCTTCCATCAGCGGACGCCGCACGAGTAACGGGTTTTCCAGCATGCGGGCGAGGGCGGATTCGGCATCGATGCGCTCCGGATCAATCTCGCCCGCCTTCACCTGCGGCGCAGCGCGGTTGAACCACTCCGGCACCGGCAGGGGCGCGAGAAAGGCAAGGAGGCGCTCCCGCGTCCAGGGTTCGGCAAGCAGGCTCTTGACCGTGAGCGTATGCCCGGCTGCCTGCAACAGTTCCTTCTGCCGGGCATTGCCGCCGCAGCCGGGTTTTTCGTAGAAAATGACATGTGCCATGAAGCCGCCTCCGGGCGCAATTCAGGAAAGGGCATGCGCCCGCAGCGTTTCCGGCGGAATGCCGGTGAGCGAACCCAGTGGGTTCAGGGCCACCTCCAGTTCATCGACGATGGCGCATTCGATGGGGCAGATGGCCGCGCACTGCGGCTCGGCGAATTCTCCTGTGCACTCGGTACATTTCCGGGGATCAATGGCGAACACCGGGTCATCCTCGGCGATGGCCTCGTTGGGGCAGACCGTGACGCAGGCCCAGCAATTCACGCAGGCTTCGGTAATACGCAGCGCCATGTTTTCATCTCCTTTGCGTTGTCTTATGCGCGTTTTTGTCCAGTCATGTCGCGCAGGCGGCCGGAAGCGAGCATCTCCTGATACACGGCGAGCAGGGATTCCTCGATCGCTTCCATTGCGTGTTCGCCATTGGGCAGGATGCCCGCCGCTTCCAGCCTTTCCCAAGGCTCAAAGCCGATGCGGGCGCAGAGCACGGCCTCGCAACCCTTCAGGGCGGCGATGGTGCGCGCGAGAATGGAGTCCGCCGACGCGCCGCCCTCGCCTTCGTCGCCGCAACTCTCGCCGCCGACGCAATACAGGTCGGTCTTGCGCGGCCCGATGAGACGCGCCCCTTGCGCCGAAACCTCATAGACCAGGAATTCGCGGGCATGACCAAAATGCTGGTTCACGAGGTTCTGCCCGCTCGTGGCGACTGCCATCAAGGCCGGACGCGGGCCATCGTGCGTCGGGCGCGCCGGGGAGGCGGCATCGTTCGCTGCGGCGAGCAGGCTTGGCCGGGTGTGCCGCCGCGCCTCCAGCTGCTGGAGTATGCCTTGGCGCGTCTCCTTGCGCCGCGACAGGGCGGCGTCGTAATCGACTTCCATGTGGTCGAGTTTATCCAGCGTGAATTCCGCGCCGCGATCCTCGCCCAGCATGCCCACGGCGTCGGCCCGGCATTGGCGACAGTGACGCATCATCGCCATATCGCCCGCGCAAGCATCCTGCAAGGCTTGCAATTCCGCCGCCGTCGGGCTGCGCTGCCCCATGATGCCATAATAAGTGCCGTGCTCGGCCTCGGCGATCAACGGCATCACATTGTGCAGGAAAGCGCCCTTCGCCTTCACCACCCGCGAGACTTCTTTCAGGTGTTCGTCATTGACGCCCGGAATCATCACCGAATTCACCTTGACCAGAATGCCGCGCTCCGTGAGCATTTCCAGCCCCTTTTGCTGCTGCTCGATCAGGATAGCCGCCGCCGCCTCGCCGCGGATACGGCGATGGTTCCAGTAAATCCACGGATAGATTTGCGCGCCGATTTTCGGATCGAGACAGTTGATGGTGATGGTCACGTGGTCGATGTTGTGGCGGGCAATCTCGTCCGCATGGCGCGGCAGGTCGAGGCCGTTGGTGGAGACGCACAGCCGGATGTCCGGCGCTTGTTCGGAAAGCGCGCGGAACGTGGCGAAGGTGCGCTCCGGGTTGGCGAGCGGATCGCCCGGCCCGGCAATGCCCAGCACGCTCATTTGCGGAATGGCCGCCGCCACGGCCAGCGTTTTCTTCACGGCCTGCTCGGGCGTGAGCAGTTCGGAGACCACGCCGGGCCGGGATTCGTTGGCGCAATCGTATTTGCGGTTGCAGTAATTGCACTGGATGTTGCAGGCCGGAGCCACGGCCACGTGCATGCGCGCAAAATAATGGTGCGCCTCTTCGGAGTAGCAGGGATGATCCGCCACCTTGGCGCGAATGTGGTCTGGCAGGTGGGAAAGCGCGTCCGGCGCGGAACCGCAGCCCCTGGAAGCGCATCCCCCGGTTGCCGGGCTGCTACTGGTGTTGCTGATGATGGGGAGATCCATCTGATCCTCCGGGAAAAATGATCTGCCCCTCTCTTGAGCAAACGCCATGCCAGGAAATTTATCCTTTGAAAACAAACGTTTGTCGCATTCACGACAAACACTCTCCCGAACAAAGCCGGGGGATTTTGTGCGGAAACGGACAAGAATCCCGGCCCCAAACCTCCAAACCTTCGGCATGGAAAGGAAGGAAGCGTGAGGCGTCCAACCCTTCGTCATTGCGAGGGCCGCAGGCCCGTGGCAATCCACACACCGGTTCTTCGCGTGAGGCGT
>JAISLJ010000117.1 GCA_031290955.1 Zoogloeaceae bacterium
CCCTCTTTTTTGGCCGCAAGTATCCTTTTCCTCAGATCATTCGATAGCGGTGCCGACATCTCTTCCTCCTTTCTCTTCCTACCCTGTATTATACGCCTCGTTTTATTAAACTGCTCTAATTTCCTCTCGCTTTATAACCTGACGATAAGCGATGGTGGCCAATCAAACCATAACGGTTCCTGGGAGGAAATCGCCATCCGGGGCGAGTCTGACGCGGCCAGGAAAAACAAGATTCGTTCAGCATTGTTTGGCGGGGGATCACAAATGAACGGCAGCAATCCAGTTGCGTTCATGCTCGGTAGACAAGGGGATCGCCCTGCATCTGCGGCGGCATAAAGGATGCCCTGGATACCCATGTCTTAAATCTCTCTTCCGGGATCGTGATTGGCAGCGCATGTGCCGCGGGCAAGGATTTGCGTTTTCCGAGGCGCTGTCTTCTCGCGCGCACTCTCCGGGGCGTTCTCGTCGGTCTCGCGGAAAGGCGGGATGGAAGAATCGTGTGCGGGATTGTATCGCAAAGGGCACGCAATGCCGTATCATTGCGCGGTTTTCCATTCGCGGATTTTCTGGCAAGAAGACCATGCTCCTCTCCCTCGCCATTCAGGATTTTGTCATCGTCGATCGTCTGGAACTGGAGTTCGCCAAGGGATTCGGCGCGCTGACCGGCGAGACCGGCGCCGGGAAATCCATCCTCATCGATGCCCTGGCGCTTGTCTTGGGGGAACGCGCCGATCCCGGCGTTGTCCGGGAAGGGAAGGAACGGGCCGAGGTAAGCGCCGTCTTTGGCCTTGACGATCTGCCGCGCATCCGTCCCTGGATGGTGGCGCAGGAATTCGGGGAGGCCGACGAACTCATCCTGCGTCGCGTCATCGAGAAAACCGGACGTTCCCGCGCCTATCTCAACGGTAGCGCCGTGACTCTCCAGCAACTGCGGGAGGCCGGGGAATTTCTCGTGGATATCCACGGGCAGCACGCGCATCAATCCCTGCTGCGCGCTGATGCCCAGCGCGCCCTTCTCGATGCGCACGGCAACCTCGCCGCGCTGGCGCGGGAAGTGGCCCTGGCCTGGAAAGAGTGGCGGGATCTCGAAACCGCGCTGGCGCACGCGAGCACGCATCAGGAGGCCAACGCCCACGAGCGGGAAATGCTGGAGTGGCAGCTTCGGGAACTGGAACAACTGGAATTCTCGTCCGCCGGATGGGAGGCGCTCGAAGCCGAGCAGCGGCGGCTGCAACACGCGGCGGGGCTGATCGAGGGCGCGGAGTTCGCGCTTGACCTTCTCGCCGAGCGCGAGGGCGCGGCAGAAATCCTGGCCGGGCAGGCTGGCAACCGCATCACGGAAATGGCCGCCCTTGACCCGGAACTCTCCGGCATTGCCGATATGCTCCATTCGGTGCAGGCGGAATTCTCCGAGATCATCTCGACCCTGCGCCGCTATGTTGATCGCATTGAACTCGATCCCGAACGCCTGCGGGAAGTTGATGCGCGCATCAATGCTGTGCTCACGCTTTCCCACAAATACCGGGTTGAACCGGCGGCGCTCGACGGCCTGAAGGAGACCTGGCAGGCGCGTCTCTCAAGCCTTGCCGCCGCTGCCGACCTGGATGCCCTGCGCGAAAAGACTCGCGCGGCGGGCGCGGCCTACGCGCAAAAGGCAGCCGCTCTTTCGGAAAAACGGGCGGCGGCGGCAAGCAAACTGGGCAAGGCGGTCAGCGCCGGAATGCGGGAGCTGGCCCTGGGTTCCGGGCATTTCGAGGTTGCGCTCCTGCCAATTCCGGAAGGTTCGGCGCACGGACAGGAGCAGGTGGAATTCCGCATCGCGGGCCTGGCGCAAAACGAGGCGCGACCGCTTGCCCGAGTGGCCTCTGGCGGCGAACTTTCCCGCATCAGCCTGGCGCTCCAGGTGGTCACTTCCCGCAACGCCAGCGTGCCGACCCTGATCTTCGATGAGGTGGACGTGGGCATCGGCGGCGGCGTCGCCGAGATCGTTGGCCGTCTCCTGCACCAATTGGGGGAAGAACGGCAGGTGCTTTGCGTCACCCACCTGCCGCAGGTCGCCGCCCGCGCCGACTGGCACTGGCAGGTGCGCAAGGAAATCCGGAAAACGGGCGTGACCAGCCGCGTCGAGGCGCTCGATCCCAACGCCCGCATCGAGGAAATTGCCCGCATGCTGGGCGGCATCGACATCACCACAACCACCCGCGAACACGCGCGGGAAATGCTGGCGGGAAACTCACGGCAACAAACGCTGCCCATATAGTCCTGCGGACGGGAAACGACGTTTCGGGTACATACCTGTCCCAGCACAGCCGTAACCAACGCTTCCGCGAGCTTTTGGTTTTGCTGCTGGAGATCGGCGATTTGGCTATGGAGTTGGTTGATTTCTTCGATGGCGGCGAAGGTGGCATCTATACCCTTGATGGCCCAGATGCGTATTCCCGCGCCGTGCCAAAACCGGGCGATGATTTCTACGTCATGAGCGAGGACGCCGAGATGAACCTCTTTTGCGTCCGGCACACGCTGCTGTTGCTCTCGGCGCTCGCGGTCAGGCCGACGGTGGAAAACCGTCGGCCTGATGGGTGAAAGCAGGGGAATGATATTGGCGGCGCGAGGCGCAGCTTGCCGCTGATCAAATGCTGCGCAATCAGGCGGCCTGGGCTTCTTGGGCCTGGGCTTTCCTGATCTCCTGAAGTTCCTGCTCAAACGCAATCCGCTCAGGAATGACCTTCTCCGCGTACTGGATCGCATTTTGAATGTCGGGATGGCGATCATTCCGGCTGCGCATCCTTTTCAGCTACGCTTGCCAGACTTCCACCGGCTCCAGAAACTCCGGCTCGTCGATCATCAGGTCCATACCCTTCATGTCGTATGTCTTCATGGTAGAAGCGCCTGTTTGATGGCTGCGGCAACATTGTCCACAGCAGAATCAATCAATCTGGCATCGTCGAGCTTTGCATCGTACTCAATGACTCCCGCCCGATGTAGCGCCATGTTGCAAATATGGCTTTCAAATCCCGCCGGATGCAGACCGTATCTCGCCAGCACCCGTAGTTGTTTGCGCGTAGCCTCTTTCGCAACTTCCCTAATCTTCGGCAGATCGACGATCTTCTCGCCCACGATGCGCCTCTCCTTGTCCTCTGTGTATTTCTTGGGGATGCCGACTTCGTCTATGATGCCGTTGGTTCCTTTTTTGATGATTTTCCCGGTTCTCGCGTCATAGGCAACTACGTAGTCGCCCCTGCGAAATCCATCCATCCCATCCCATAATTTTTCATTGAACCTCAACCGACGAGCAGCCTTTGACGAAATATCGCCAAGCGAGCGAACAGCGCACAAAGCGCAAAAAAACCGGCCAAACCCAGGCGCGC
>JAISLJ010000118.1 GCA_031290955.1 Zoogloeaceae bacterium
CGCTCAAACGGCAGCGGACGATCCTGGGCATCGTGCTGCGCGAGATCGGGCGCAAGCGACCGGAGGCGACGTTGGAGAATTCGGCGAGGATAAGCCATCTGGATCATTTGTTGGCGCGCGCCGAACGGATTCGCAAGCAGCAACCCAAGAATAAAAACAAGCTCTACGCCCTGCATGCGCCGGAGGTGGAGTGCATCGGCAAAGGCAAGGCCAGGAAGCGTTATGAGTTCGGCGTCAAGGTGGGCATTGCGGTCACGCACAAGCAAGGGTTGATCGTGGGCGCAAGGGCCTTTCCGGGCAACCCCTATGATGGACACATCCTGCGCGAGCAGCTGGAACAGGTGAGCATCCTGCTTGAAGATGTTGGGGGCAAGCCCAGACAGGCGGTCGTGGATTTGGGCTTTCGCGGAGTGGATGGGGAGAATCCGGGCGTTGAAATTCTCCACCGCGGCAAGACCAAGCGTTTGAGCCTGCGCCAGCGCCGATGGTTGAAGCGACGCTCGGCGGTGGAACCGGTGATTGGATATTTGAAGGCGGATCATCGAATGGATCGTTGCTGGCTGGCGGGCGCGACGGGCGATGCCCTGCATGCCGTGCTCTGCGCGGCGGGTTACAACTTGCGTTGGCTGATGCGCGCGGTGGCGCGCCGGGGGCTGACCGGGTTTTTTGCACTTTGGGTGCTGTTCGTTCGCTTGGCGAAATTTCGTCTGCGCCTCCTTGTCGGGTGAGGGGCGACAGAGAACCGTGGGGGAATGAATTTTGCAGGGACGACTATTTAGGTATTCAAAATTACTGACTGCTGAGTACCGGCTGCCCACGAAATCCCGCGCCTGATTTCCTCGAATGGATGAGGTCGGCGGCGACCATCGGAACGGCGGAAAGCGGACAGGTTGGCCGTGATGTTTAGCGCCAACGCCGCCGGAGTCGGAACGTTTTCCGCCGTGCGCCATGATCCGATCGTCAAGGCTCCACGAGTCTTTGCAAGCGCGCGGCAAAAAAACGGGCTGGTTTGTACTTTCCTTGCCGGGTCTGCGAGAATGCCGGGGCGTAATGCGGTTTGCGTTGCCAGAGAACGGGAGAATCATGAGGGAAAAAGAATTGTCGCAACTGGCGGCGCTGAAGGACCCCGATACGCCGGTGGAAGTCCTGGTGGCGCTGGCGGAGGAGGAAAGTCTTGCGGTGCGCTACGCAGTGGCCTTGCATCCAAAGTGCCCCCAGGCAACGCTGGAAAAGCTGGCGAAGATAGACTGGATGTACGTGGGAGCTCTCGACCAAGTAGTGAAAGCTCTCTGCCAAGTGCCTTTTACGCAAATACTCAAAAACCCAGCCGCGCCGTTTGCGCTTCTGGCCCCCTTTTTGATGGATGAATACTATTGGGCCGATCTGGCGGCGCATCCGGACGCGGAGCCTGAGTATCTGGAGATCCTGTCGTGGAAGGATCGATCAGATGTGCGCGAGGCGGTTGCGGCGAACCTGAAAACGCCAGCCCATGTGCTCGCCCGGCTTGCCGCGGACGATTGGGAAACGGATAAGGATGTGCGTGATAAGGTTGCGGAAAATCCGTCCGTGACCGATCTGCCGCGCCTCGTCGAGGGCTGGCGCATGCGTCTGTCCGCGGCGGAAAATCCGGAGACGCCCGCCGATCTGTTCAGAAAACTTGCCGAAGACCCGGATTCTCTGGTGCGTCTTCGGGTTGCTGGAAATCCTTCCGCGCCCGCGGATGCGCTTGCAAGGATCGTGGAACAGGATCATCGGGATATGGATATCAGCAGGGAAGTCGCGGGCAATCCTGCCGCGTCCGCCGATGCGCTCGTGAGACTTGCCCAGAGCGATTACCAAATAGTGCGCATTACAGTCGCGGAAAATCCGTCCGTGCCTGCCGATGTGCTTGCCAGGCTCGCGCAGGACTCGGATGCGGTTGTACGCTGGAAAGTTGCCCGAAACCCGTCCGCGCCCGTCGACCTGCTCAAGAGGCTTGCCGAAGACCCGGAAGCCTGGGTGCGCCAAGGCGTCGCCGAAAACCCGCGCTCCAGGAGCCTATTCCAATAGGCCTGTTGCACACCGCGTAATGATGCCACGGGCAAGGCGCGACATGGCAATGTGGGTTGGGGGGAGTTTCTCCCAACGAGCGAGGATTCGACGAAAGCGGTTCATCCGGTTGCGCGTGCGCTCAACCACCGTTGAAGGTGGTCAGTGTCTGATGTTTCCCCTCAAATTTTCATGCACCACCCTCGCTTTTTTTAAGACCAGGCGGTCAAAATACCCGTCATTCCCGCGCAGGCGGGAATCCAGAACAGGCGGCGGAATGCTGGATTCCCGCCTGCGCGGGAATGACGGGCACGGGGAGCAGCTCGCACAGGTTGCATTGGTTTTCCCTTTCCTCTCTCGGAAATGCTCTCCTCTGTTTACAATGGCGGACTCTCAAGCCTTTCCTCTTTTCATGAATTCTTCATGAATTTGAGGGGAAACTTCAGCCTCTGTCCTCTGTCCTCTGTCCTCTGACCCCTGACCCCTGAAAGCGTTTCGTCATGGCCGCCACGGCCCGCCTCGCATGAAGGTGGCCGTGCCGTTTGCCCGAACGTTTGTTGTCATCGATCTTCCGGCGGGGCGGCCG
>JAISLJ010000119.1 GCA_031290955.1 Zoogloeaceae bacterium
GGCGTCCGCCGCCGTATGCCAATTGCCTACGGGCTACGCCCTCCGGCAATTGGCATACGGCACAAAAAAGCGGACAATTTGAAAATCATGAAAGCGGACAGATTCAAAAGCTCGTAACAGGTTTCCGGAGAAATTCATTCCGTCCGGACAAGGATGCAATCCTGCGCCGACGCCTCAACCGATCAATTGTCCCGCAGCGAAGCCGCCGAGCGCCACGATGCTGATCTGGATGGCGATCCCCAGTTGCGCGCGAAATTGTTCCGGCTCCCGGTAGCGGAGCGCGGCCAGCGCGTTCTTGCAGAAGAACGGCAGTGCCAGCAGGAAAAGCCAGACCCAGGGCCGTTGCTCGTCCAGCAGGCAGGCCGACCAGACAAGAAACGCGAAGCCCGCCGCCAGAAGCGCAAGGTGATACCAGCGCGCGCCGCGCTCGCCTAGGCGGACGGCCAGGGTAATCTTGCCGTGCAGACGGTCTTCGCGCAGGTCGCGCATGTTGTTTACGTTAAGGACGATGACGCACAACAATCCGCAGGCGGTTGCCGGTGCCAGCGTCTGCCAAGCAAAGGCGCGTGTTTGCAGATAGAAACTGCCGCAGACGGCCACCCAGCCGAAAAAGACGAGCACGGCCAGGTCGCCCAGGCCGTGGTAGCCGTAGGCGTGACGGCCCACGGTATAGGTAAGCGCCGCGACGAGCGAGACGAGGCCCAATCCCAGGAAGACGAGGAAATCCGCAAGCGAGGCGCAGGCAAAGGCCATCAGGATGATGCCGGAGAACATCGCCAGCAGGGCCGTGACGCCGATGGCCTTGCGCATTGCTTCTGGTGTAATCAGCCCCAGTTGCATCCCCCGCTTTGGCCCCAGACGTTGGGACGTGTCGGCGGACTTGGTGAAATCGCCATAGTCATTTGCCAGATTGGCGAGCAACTGCAACAGGATTGCTGTTGCCAATGTGAGCCAGAACACCGCGCCGCGCCACACCGCGCCCAGGGAGACGGCCAGCGCGTTGCCGGTCACGATGCCGCAACAGGCCAGCGGCAAGGTGCGCAGGCGCAGGGAGACGATCCAAGCGTAGATTGCATCCAGTCGGGGAGGAGTGTTCTCCAGGGGCATGGTCATTTCCCGTGTTTTCGCGCAAGGGGCGAAGCCTACAGGAGAGAAAGAAGGAGAGCAAGGCATGTCCTGGCGGACGGCAGGGTAAACGTCCTCTATTTCCTTGGGTTCCGGCATGGAATTTGCGTAAAAGTGATTTTGGGAGAACAGTCATGTTTGCGAACCCGCATCCCTGTTTTGAGTGTCGCATACCGACAGCCTTTTACACCATTTTGCGCTGTGTAGATGCCTATGTCCGGCGGGGGGGATTGCTGTTTAATCGGCAGCGAAGCAATAGAAGAATCCCGCGCCGCCCGTGCTCTCCAGATTGGCCTGGCTGCATCCGCGGCTGCCGTGGGCGGAATTCCACGAGGTGTTGCCGCCGCCGGTGCGGTCGAAATGCCCGACCTGGGCCGAGCCTTCGCCAGAACTGGTGTAGTTGTTGCAGGTGTGATCCGCGCCATCGGCAAAGGCGCGACCATCAGCCTGCGAACCCGTGAGGATGTCATGCTGGTTGGGCCGATCCCCGGCGCCCTTGATGGGTTCGCCCTTTTCGGTAAGTGCCGTGGTGCGGCTCAGGTTGTTGCCCAGACGGGCGAGTTCGAGCGTGTCGCCATGCAAATGGGCAAGGTCACGGGCAACCTGCGCGCCCCGCGCGTTGTGCCACGGACCTTTGCCAATACGGTCGCGGGCGTGGACGGCAGGCTGCCCGTCCTTTGCTTGGGCGCTCAGGTAGGCGTGCCATTCTTTCTTGGTGCTGCCGACCGCCTTGGCCAGCGACTGGCAACGAGCATCTGCCCCGGCGAGTCCGCCCAAGTTTGCGCCCTGACCGGAACCGGCGCTGGTGACGAAAAAACTGAGCGGCGCTTGCGGTTGCGCGCCGGGTTGCGGCTGTTGGGCCGCGACGTTGAGAGTAAGAGACCATGCCATGCCAAGACAAAAGGCCATGCGGGGGATCGTGAACTGTTGACGCATTGATGATTTCCTTGCTGATGAAGTGAATGAATGGTGGAACCAAGGTGGAACCAGACACTGAGACACTGGCCTTCTCCCAAAGCAATCGGAGAGGATGCCAATGCAGAATATCCGCCAGCAACTTCTGTGCCGGTCATTGTGCCCGTGCTTGCCGGGCGTCGTGTGCGTCGGAGCGCGGCATAGGTGATGGCACGACAACACCCCCTGCTGGCAGGATTGCTGTTTTCGCAGCAGACATGGCCTGCGGATTTTCCCTTGACTTGGGAAGGCCGATTGCGGTCAAGCGCCTCCATCCCATGTCGCCGCGCCGCTTGCCGGGGTGCGGTTCGATGTTTTGTAAGGACGAAAGCCGGGGTGGCGCGCTTATTGCTGAACCGGTGGTGACTGGAGAAAAACTTCCGGATTCCGTTGTGTGCCTTGGGAAGGATGAAACACACCGGATTTCCTTTTTGCCCTGCAATTTTTTGGAGATATTTGTATGCGTGTCATCAACATCCTGCTGGCTGCGGCGTTCCTTGCGACCGTGCCCGGCTTTTCCGGAGCGCAACAACAGGCGGCTTCCGGCGGGCAGCGTGCCTACCAGCCGCCGCCTTGGACCTACAAGACCCCGCAATTGAAACGCGCGGAAATCGATGCCTTGCTCGCCAAGCCTGGTGAAGTCGTCGTTCTGGATGTGCGCCGTCCGGATGAGCTGATTACCAAGGGAAGTTTTCCGGCCTTTCTCAACATCCAGTTGAAAGAACTGGAAAGCAATCTGGGTTATATCCCCAAGGAACGCAGCATCATCACGGTTTCCAACCGGGCGCATCGCGCCGGAGCGGCGGGTGATCTGCTTTCCGGCAAGGGCTATCGCGTTGTGGGCGCGGCCGGGACGCTGGATTACGAGGATGAAGGCGGAACCATCGCTCGCATCACACCACCTGCACCCACGACGGCCCGTCAAACACCTCCGCCTCCGGGACAACCGTAATCCCGACTGACAGTATTCTTCATTTTTGGTTCATCTCTCCTTGCCCTTTTGGCTCCTCGATCTCTCCCGGAATTCTGTTCCGGGGGAGACTTTTTTGCGCCACAACAAATGACAAAAAGATGTTATCGCGATGTTGGCATCAAGGCAGCAACAAAGACCAATGCGCTGGAATGCCAGCAGAAAAACCGGACACAGATTTCCTTTTACCATGACCGTTGATCCGTAACCGATTGAATTTCAATGATTTTTGTGTAGAAATTCCATTTTGCGCCCATCTGGCACGGCTGCTGCTCATACCCTCCGTTTTTCTTTTGGGGAGTCTTTTATGAATTTCAAACGTTTGATGTTTTTCCTGCACCGTTGGCTTGGCGTCATCACGGCTGTCTTAATGCTGATGTGGTTCGTGACTGGCTTGGTGATCGTCTATTCCAGCTATATGTATCAGGATCGTCTCCAGCAGCTTCAGCATGCCGCGCCGCTCAATGTTGAACCGGGCTGGCTTGGCTTTGGCCGGGCCTGGACGGAAAGCGCCGACGCGCGCGCGGCGGCTGCCGATGCCGAACAGGTCGGTATTGTCGAAGCCCGCCTCTTGCGCCAGAGCGGTCATCCCGTATGGCTTGCCGAGGATACGCAGGGCGGACGCCACGCCATTTCCGCCCGGGATGGGCGTCCCTGGCGGGCCACGCCCGAGATTGCGCTTGCCGTTACGACGGAGTGGCTGGCGCGTGAGGGGCGGACGGATGCCGTGCTCCGTCATGTGGAAACCGTGGAAAAACCCTCCATCCTTCAGGGAGGGCAGGGAGCCTTGGCGCCCTTTCACCGTATCGCCGTGGAAAACGGCACTTGGGGGGAGGAGTTCCTCATTTCCGCGAAAACGGGGGAAGTTGTCCACGTTTCCAGCCGTCTGGGGCGCGCTTCCTACTGGGCAGGGAACTGGCTGCACCTATTTCGCTTTGTGGATCTTTTTGGCTGGGGCAAATTGCGCACGGATTTCCTGTTCTGGACCATCACTCTATCGTTCATCGCTTGCGTGACGGGACTTCTCGTTGCCTGGTGGCGTTGGCGCCCGGGCTGGTTCGGCACGAAAACCTACAACGATGGGCGCGTTCATCCCTACCGGGCATTCTGGTTCCGTTGGCATTTCTGGGCAGGCTTGATCGGCGGTATCGTTGCTACCCTGTGGGCTTTGAGCGGTGTCATCAGCTCCTTGCAAACGAACCTCTTTTCCCCAGCCAATCCCACCCGGGACGCCCTGCAAAGTTATTACGGCGCGGGGATTCCGGATGCGGTGCGCAACTGGGAACCGGTCGCGCCGCAAATTCCCGGCGCGGAGGAGGTCGTCCAGCTTGCCTGGAGCCGCTTGGGCGACGAAGCCGCGCTGGTGGCGCACAAGGGAAATGGCGAGCGTGTGCGCGTGGATTCCGCGCCCTTTTCCGAGGCGGGGATTACCGCCGCCATCGGACGGCTGACGCAAACGGATGCCACGACGGCAAGGCAGGTAGAACTGCTCGACACCTATGACAACTATTATTACCTGCGTCATCGCCGGGGCGCCTATGACCGTTCCCTGCCGGTGCTGCGTGTGCGTCTGGAGGATGCTGCCAAGACCCATGTCTATCTTGATCCGCTCAGCGGTCGCATGCTGCTCAGGAATGACCAGGGACGCCGCCAGTATCGCTGGCTCTTCTCTGCGATCCACCATTGGGATCTTCCCGTTTTGTACAAGCGCCCCCTGTGGGATGCCTGGATGCTCGTCTGGCTCGCCTTTGGGTTGGTTCTGGGGGTAAGTTCCGTCGTCCTGGGCGTAAAGCGCCTCCAGAGCACATTCCGCCGCAAGGCCAGCAGTGCCACGCGCGAGCAGAAAATTCCCGCCCCGGTACTGGCGATTGAGGATCAGGTCGGCTAAAAGGAGCCTGCGGACGGTCATTCCCCTTCATCAAGCCAAGACGCTTGTTCTCTCCCTTGTGAAAACGCGGGAGAGCAATCTTTCCTCCTCCCCTGCCTGGCGCTTGGCAGGGGATGTTTTTTGTTTGCTGGACTTGCAAAAATATTTCTCCTCCAACGCTTGAAATCCGCTTTTGCCGCCCCTATTATTAGCACTCGTCGGCGATGAGTGCTAACAAACGGGTTGGCGCTCACGTCATTTTCCATCCCATTCATTTGACTGGAGGAGTTTCATCCATGAGTTTCAAGAAGATCCGCCCCTTGCACGACCGTATCATCGTCAAGCGCGTCGAGGCCGAGCGCACGACCGCTTCCGGCATTGTCATCCCCGATTCCGCCGGGGAAAAGCCCGATCAGGGCGAGGTGCTGGCTGTCGGGCCGGGCAAGCGCGA
>JAISLJ010000120.1 GCA_031290955.1 Zoogloeaceae bacterium
GACAAACAGGCCAGCGGCCAGCATGAGTTCGATCAACTGTGCGCCGCGCTGGAGATTGAGCACCGCCTGACCCGTCCCCGCACGCCGCAGACCAACGGCATGGTCGAGCGCTTCAATGGTCGCATCGCGGACATCCTGAAGACTCATCATTTCATGAGCGGCGAAGACCTGGAACAAACCCTGCTCCGATATGCCATGCTCTACAACGAACTCCTGCCCCAAACCGCACTCAACAGCAAAACCCCTATGGACGCCATGAACATGTGGTATGCTTCTCACCCGCAACTCTTCCTTCATCCGCCAGGATTCGCCCAAGAACCTTTGAAGAACTGGTGGTTCTCTGGGGAGCCGCTATATAACAAGGTTCTGGATGAATCTTTCAAGCAAACCCAAACGATCATGGACGACATCATCAAACAGGCCAGGGTGATGGAGAATGCCTGTTTTGTTGCGGGAACTCTGGTGCATACCCGGGAAGGCTTGAGGCCAATTGAGGAGATCAAGGTGGGTGACTACGTGCTCTCCAAACCGGAAAGCGGAGAAGGAGAACTTTGTTATCAACCTGTCACGCAGACATTTGAACACGATGATAAGGAGGTTTATTTTCTTTCATTGTCTGCAAAATTTGATCAAGATAAAAACTTCGATTATGAAGATGTTGCTGTGACTGGATCTCATCCAATATGGGTTAAACAAATAGGTTTCAGAAATTCAGATGGCTCATTTGAGATGAAGGATATGCATGTCTGGATGACTGTGGAAGAATTGTGGCGGAACCTGTGGATCGGGAGGTATCATCGCCCGAGAGAAGGATATTGGGCGACTCCGGTTCGTGTAGAATTGGTGGATGGGCGTGGCGCGAGCATTGGCATTTATCCGATTCTCCAGAGTGGAGAATCGGGTGTTGGAATTACATTTCGCTATAACGATGACTGGCACTGGCAGCCTTATGGTGGAGAGGTTCGCTTTGGAAAACATGGCATTCGCAGTCATTTTACTGATCCTTCGTTGGATTCTATGGTGTATTTGGAAGAGCCTGAAGATGCCAATTACGATTACAGTAATTACGATACCGAGAGCGAAAACTCTATCTTCAGCCTCACCGACGGTGCCATTGACGACTATCCGCCTATACGCCGGAAAGTCTACAACCTGAAAGTCGCCAATACCCATACCTATTTCGTGGGTGAATTTGGGCTATGGGTGCATAACAAGAACTGGGGGATTGAAAGTGCCAACAAGCCGCTCTCGCTGCTTACTCCTGCCAGAAATTTAGGAGTTTATTTTTATGAAGGGGCAAAAAAGACACTCGCGGCGGCTTTGGAAAAACTCCCTTCCACCGAGGGGTTGCCGTCATATCGGACATCAATAAATTCAAGAATGGGAAATTTGCTTCAGGTGTTGAGGTGCAAATGAAGTTCGATGGCTCAATCGATGGCCCTGTGTGGGGCGGATATATCGGTGAAAAGCTCAGCGGTTTTGCGTTGGGCTACATGAACCCATTCGGCAAGGCAGGCAAGGGAAGCCCGTTTGTCATATTTGGTGACGCGCTGGCCCATGTGTACCAATCCGGAAAACGGTAACATCTTCACTGATGTCAAGGACGGAGGTTTTGGTTACGCAACAGAAGCTATGGAGACCTACCTTAAGCGAGGAGCCGCAGGATTTACTAAGGATGAACTGTTGGTTCTTGGTGATGCTGTTAAACCCATTGCTCAGCGTAGCAATGCCTTGGGTCTCTACAACGAATATGGTTTTGCCTATGCTGTGAAGACGCCAAAGGATGCCAAGCTTTTCATGGATTTCGTTAAAAAGGTCGCGCTAGTAGCCAGTCAAGTTGAATCGAAGACATTCATGGTGTGGAAATTGCTAGAGGAAGCGAGTTAGCAATGCTTGAGGAATGCCAGGGATCAAATATTGTGTGAGCCTGACGGAAGAAGAAAAGGAAATGCTGGAATCCTTAGTGCGCAGGGGAAGAGCGCGGCGCGCAAGCAGACGCGGGCGCGGATTCTGCTGAAGGCGTCGGGGAGCAAGGATGCGGAGATCATGAAAGCGTTGGCAATATCTGCCACGATGGTCTTCAACACCCGGCAAAAATGTGTTGAGGAAGGCGTGGAAGCGGCTCTGGAGGATCGGCCACGTCCAGGCGCGGCGCCCAAGCTGACCGAAGGTCAATGTGGCCACATCATCGCGCTGGCCTGCACACCGGCGCCGGAAGGACACGCCCACTGGACGCTGCGCCTGCTGGCCGATCAGGTGGTGCAATCAGGTTAGGCCGAATCGTTCCGTTATGAGGCGGTTCGGCTCCTTTTGAAAAAACACCCTGAAACCCTGGCAGGTTCAGGAGTGGTGCATTCCGGAAGTGGGCGCCGAGTTTGTCGCCGCAATGGAAGATGTGCTTGATGTCTATAACGCGCCTTATGACCCGGCGCATCCGGTAGTGTGTTTCGACGAAAGTCCGAAGCAACTCGTCGGCGAAGTTCGCGCGCCGATAGCGGCAAAACCCGGAACCCCCGCGCGGCAGGATACCGAATACCAACGTAACGGGGTACGCGATCTGATGATGTTCTGCGAACCCAAGCGGGGTTGGCGTGAGGTGCTGGTCATGGAACGCCGGACACGGATTGAATTTGCCCACTGTATGCGCCATCTCGTCGGCCTGTATCCCGAAGCCGAGTCGATCCGCGTCGTGCTCGACAATCTCAATACCCACAATCCCGCTTCTCTTTATGCCCCCGAAGAGGCGCGCGCCATCGCCAGGAAGCTGGAATTCCATTACACCCCAAAGCACGGCAGTTGGCTCAATATCGCCGAGATCGAACTGGCGGTGCTGTCCAATTCCTGCCTCTCCAAACGCATTCCCAACGCAGAAATCCTGCAACGTGAGATTCAGGCCAACGTCCGCGAACGCAATGCCAAGGAGCTTCCCGTCAAATGGCGATTCTCCACGCAACAGGCTCGCCGAAAACTCGCTCGACTATATCCTTGTGGTTCAGTTTGACTGACTACTACCATGCTTCTGGCCTGCTCCAGTCCGGCGCCATTGACTGGCCGCCGGCTGGGTCAGGCTGATCTGCGCTGAATGGTTGTTGTAGGCGTCCCTCTCGCGGGGCGTGTAGTCGTTGCGCGTGAGGTAGTCGCGCCGCTTGGTGTGCATGCCGGCACTCAGGGTGATCTGCGGCAGCAGCGCGCCCATCGCCTGTGCTCTTCCCGCGCAGCTTCGACCGCGCCCCGGGCGCCAAGATACGCCGGCCCGCCGGCCCGCACTCGGGATAGGCACGGCGCTTGCCTTGAGGAAAACGCCAAGGGAAATGATCCAAGTGCGCCCGCCGAAAGAACGACCCTCATCGCTTTGGGATTACACTACCATCTCTCGCAGGAAGGTAATGGATTCGGGCGGACAACGGTCAAGAGACCCGCTTCCCAACAGTTGGGAAAAAGTCCAGGATTGAGTCCATTCCCGATGCGGGAATATCGTAGTCTTCTTTTTTAATCAAAGAGTTACGGCCTGAATAAATTTTGTCGCGCCTTTTCTGGATTCCCGCCTGCGCGGGAATGACGGGGATTTTGACCGTCTCGTCTTGAAAAAAGCGAGGGTGGTGCATGAAAATTCGAGGGGAAACATCAGCCTTCGTCCCCCGAACCGGCGCGCGATAACGAACTCCGGCCCGGAATCGCCGAGATTCGTGGGTATTCAAGAAATGCTATAGAATCGGGCATGCAATACACGAGGAAATAACAATGATGCCCGAATGGTGGCACTGGGTGGTGCTGGGTTTGTGCCTGTCGATCGCCGAATTGGCGGTTCCCGCTTTTTTCATCGTCTGGTTCGGTCTCGGCGCGGTTTTCGTCGGGCTGTTCCTGCTGCTCGCGCCCGGCTTGAGCCTGGCGGCGCAGTTGCTCGTCTGGGCGGGCGCCTCGGGCGCGTTCGTCGCTGTCTGGTTCCGCTATCTGCGGCCGCGGACACGGACTTCGGTCGGCACCTCGGCGGACAGCGTGGCCGGCGAGATCGGCATCCTGGTCAGCGAACTGCCGCTTCACGCCAGGGGCAGGGTGCGTTTCCAGAAACCGATCCTTGGCGCCGACCAGTGGGAGTGTTACGCGGAACAGCATCTGATGGCCGGCGAACGCGTGCGCGTCGTCGCGGTCGAAGGCAATTTCATCAAAGTGGAGGCAAGCAAATGATCGGCACCACCATCACATCCCTGGTCATCCTGGCGTTCGTTTTCCTCACCGTCGCCAACGGCGTGCGCATCGTCCCGCAAGGCGAGGAATGGATCGTGCAGCGCCTCGGCAAATACCGCGTCACCCTGCTGCCCGGCCTGCGCTTCATCATCCCGTATTTCGACTCCGTGGCCTACAAGGTCACGACCAAGGACATCATCCTCGACGTGCAGGAACAGGAAGTCATCACCCGCGACAACGCCGTCATCACGGTCAACGCCATCGCCTTCATCAAAGTCACCGATCCGGTCAAGGCCGTCTATGGCGTGGAGGATTTCGCCGAGGCCATCCGCAACATGATCATGACCACGCTGCGCTCGATCGTCGGCGAGATGGAGCTCGATCACGCCCTGTCCTCGCGCGACATGATCAAGACCCGCCTCAAGGCCGGCGTCGCCGACGAAGC
>JAISLJ010000121.1 GCA_031290955.1 Zoogloeaceae bacterium
GGCCAGTCGAACAGCATCTCCTATCTGGGCACGGCCAGGGGACAACGGCTGATCGCGCGTTCGACCTGCCTGTCGCGCGGCAGAAGCATTTCGGTATTCCGCGTCGAAGTGCGGGATGATCTGGGCAACTTCGTCGCGGATATGCGGGGGAACGGGTTTACCAAGGCGGCATCGCATCCGCCCGCGCAGGAGCGGATTTTGAGGGATGAAAAATGAGCTTGTTCTCCGCGAAATGCATCCCTTGTGGTGTGATTTACTCATGAGTCGGTAATCTGGCGCGGAATAAAAAGGCACATATATGGAATGTGTCGCTGGAGAGGGGCGGAAGAAAAGAGACGGGCGGAAGCTGGATCAGATCGGTAGTGGCGACGGCTTGCGGCTCCGGGATGATACGATGGTTCTTGAGGTACTCTCCTTGCGCTGGTCAGTACGATCATCGCGTCGCGGCGCAAGAAACACGCCATCGAATGATCCCGGACTTGCCAGGATTTGCCTGGTTCCATGCCATGAGACAACCCAGAATGGTGCTGTGGATGCACCAAAAAAAACGATCAGGCCGCCCAGCCTTTTACGCGGCAATGCTGCTTATTTTATGGTTATCCATTTGATTGTAAAACAATAATTTGACTCGATCATTTTCCTTGATGCCAATTTCCGGCGGATGGCGCGATTTTTGCTTCGCTCATTGGGCAAGAATTCAGGAATGACGCTCGCCGGCATTCCGCGAATCCCGAATGAAACCGGAACCCTTCGTAGGAGTCCATCAATGAAACGCCGTGAGATGATGA
Organism: Zoogloeaceae bacterium; assembly: GCA_031290955.1. GTDB lineage: Bacteria > Pseudomonadota > Gammaproteobacteria > Burkholderiales > Rhodocyclaceae > Azovibrio. The sequence goes on from JAISLJ010000121.1 coordinate 789, forward strand.
AAGCCAGCGCCGCCGGCCTCGGTCTGATGATCGCCGAGTGCCGCTGCAAGTCCTGGCCCAAGGCCGCGAAAGCGGCAACCTCAACGTGATCGTGCAGCCCGAGCCGCCCGGCCTGATGGTCGGCATCCTGCAAAACGCCACCACGCAGCTGGTGGCCGGCAACATCTACGAAGGGCTGGTGCGTCTGGACGAAAAGCTGGATCCCCATCCGCTACTGGCGCAATCCTGGGAAATGAGCAGCGACGGCTTGAGTTACACGTTCAAGCTCAAGCCCGGAGTCAAATGGCACGACGGCAAACCTTTTTCGGCGCAAGACGTGGTGTTCTCGGTGGATGTGTTCCTGCGCAAGACCCATGTGCGCCTGCGCGGCAACATGGAGGTGGTCGAGAGCATCAGTGCGCTGGACGACCTGACCGTGCAGTTCAAGCTGAAGCGTACCTTCGGACCGTTCCTGGCCTTGTTCGAGACCGGCTCGATGCCGATGATCCCCAAACACATCTATGAAGGCAGCGCCGATTTCCTGAACCACCCGGCCAACAACCAGCCGCTCGGTACCGGGCCGTTCAAGTTCAAGAAGTGGGTCAAGGGCAGCTACATTCACCTGGAGGCCAACGCCGACTATCACCAACCCGGCGTCCCCACGGTGAAGAACCTTTATTTTCACGTGATCCCGGACGCCGCCGCGCGCGCCGCCGCGTTCGAGTCCGGCAAGGTCGACGTGGCGCCGGGCGGCACCGTCGAATACTTCGACGTGGAACGTCTCGCCAAGCTGCCGGGCGCCGCCGTGACGACCAAGGGCTGGGAATTCTTCGCGCCGCTGTCCTGGCTTTGGATCAACAATCGCAAAAAGCCGATGGATAACCCCAAGTTCCGCCAGGCCATCATGTACGCGCTGGATCGCGCCGCCATGGCCAAGGCCGTCTTCTACGGCTTTGCCAAGGTTGCCACCGGACCTTGCAACAGCAGCATCAAATACTACTCCGACGAAGTCACCAAGTACCCGCGCGACCTCGACAAGGCCAAGGCGCTGCTCAGGGAATCGGGCTACCAGGGCGAAACTCTGCGTCTGCTGCCGATGCCTTACGGCGAAACCTGGCAGCGCGTGGCCGAGATCATTCGCCAGAACCTGCAACAAGCCGGCATCAAGATCGAGATGGTGGCCACGGACGTAGCCGGCTGGAATCAGCGTCTCAACGAGTGGGATTTCGACCTGTCTACTACCTACGTTTACCAATACGGCGACCCGGCGCTCGGGGTGGCGCGCAACTACATTTCCAGCCAGATCGTCAAAGGCTCGATCTTCAACAACGTCGAGGGCTATAGCAATCCCAAGGTGGACGCGCTGTTCGCCGCCGGCATGTCGGAAATCGATCCGGTCAAGCGCGGTCAAATCTACAAGGAAGCGCAAAAGCTGCTGGTCGACGAAGTGCCGGTGGCCTGGCTGCACGAACTCACATTTCCGACGCTATACCGCAAGGTCGACAACCTGGTCAGCTCCGGCACCGGTCTCAACGACAGCCTGGCCTACGCAAAATTTCTGTGATTTACACGCATTTCGCGGAGTGCGCGTCCGCCGGCCCGATGCGCCAAGGTTCTTCCCGGCATGACGGCGGAAGCGCCGACCTGACTGCCGGCGGCGGCTTGGCGCCGTTCCCTGCCCACCAGAATGGCCTTGCGTCATGAATCGACTCCAGTTCATGTTCACCCGCATTGTGCAAGGGTTGCTTGCGCTCCTGGTGATCGTCACCATCAATTTCATGCTGGTGCGTCTGGCGCCGGGCGATCCGGCGACCGTGCTCGCGGGCGAGGCCGGCGCTTCCGACGAGCAGTACATGGCCCAACTGCGTGAACAGTTTGGCCTGGACAAGTCCCTGCCCATGCAATTGGCGCATTACCTGGGCAAAGTGCTGCGTTTCGATCTGGGCTTCTCCTATCGCCAGCAACAGCCGGTACTGGATCTCATCAGCGAGCGCCTGCCCGCCACCTTGCTGCTCACTGGCAGCGCCTTCCTGCTGTCGCTGGTCTTCGGGGTGCTACTGGGCGCCTGGGCCAGCCGCAAGGCCGGCACCTGGGTGGACAGCGCCATCACCGTGGTGGCCCTCGTTTTCTACGCCACGCCGCTGTACTGGTTGGCGATGATGGCCGTGCTGCTATTGACCGTGAAGCTCGACTGGCTGCCCGGCTTCGGTTATTTCACCGTCGGCGCGGGTTTGACCGGCTCGGCCTTGGCGTGGGACATTTTCCAGCATTTGCTGATGCCGTCGGTCACGCTGGCATTGTTCTACATGGCCGTTTATGCCCGCATGACGCGCGCCTCGATGCTGGAAGTGGCACGGATGGACTTCGTCAATACCGCGCGCGCCAAGGGCGTGCGCCCCGGCCGCATCCACCGCGCGCATATCCTGCGTAACGCGCTCCTGCCGGTCGTCACGCTGGCCGGCATCCAGGCCGGCAGCATGATCGGCGGCGCCGTGCTGACCGAGACCGTGTTCGGCTGGCCCGGCATCGGCCGCCTGATGTTCGACGCGCTGATGCAGCGCGACTACAACCTGCTGCTGGGCTGTTTCCTGTTCACCGCCGGCATGGCCATCGTATTCAACCTGATTACCGATTTCATCTACACGCTGGTAGACCCGCGCATCCGCATGTCCTGACCTGACCCGCACAGGAGAACCTCATGAGATCGACTTTCTGGCAACGTTTCTGCCGCAACAAAGGCTCGCTGCCGGGTTTGCTGGTGTTGCTGGCGATCGCCGTCCTGGCGCTGTTCGGACCGCTGATGACCGAATTCAGTCCCTGGGACATGGTCGCCATGCCGTTCCTGCCGCCGATGCAGGAGGCGGCCCATCCGATGGGAACCGACACCGTGGGCCGCGATATTTTCACCGGCATCGTCCATGGCGCGCGGATGTCGCTCTTCATCGGCATCGTATCGACCGTCGTGTCGCTCCTCATCGGCGTTGGCATCGGCGCCATCGCGGGCTACTTCGGCGGCTGGATCGACGCGTTGCTGATGCGTTTTACCGAGCTGTTCCAGGCCGTGCCCAGCTTCGCGCTGGCGATCGTGCTGGTGGCCGTCTTCGAGCCCTCGGTCAATTCCATCGTCACCGCCATCGCCGTCGTCTCGTGGCCGCCGGTGGCGCGGCTGGTGCGCGGCGAGTTCATGTCCCTGCGCCAGCGCGACTTCGTGCTGGCGGCGCTACTCTCCGGGCAATCCACTCCGCGCGTGATCCTCACGCAGATCCTGCCCAACGCGATCTCGCCGATCGTGGTGATGGCCTCGCTGATGGTGGCCAGCGCGATCCTGCTCGAATCGAGCCTGAGCTTCCTGAGCCTGGGTGATCCCAACCAGATGAGCTGGGGTTACATGATCGGTTCGGCGCGCACGGTGATGCGTCAGGCGTGGTGGATGGCGGTGTTTCCCGGTGTCGCCATCCTGTTGACGGTACTGGCGCTGAACCTGGTCGGCGAAGGCATCAACGATGGCTTCAACAGCCGTCTGGACAAGGGCGGATGACCGCCGGCACGACGCGAGGACAGAGCCATGAAAACGATTTCACCCCCCATTCAGCCCGCCGGGCCGGTGCTGGAAGTGCGCGGCCTGAGCGTTCGCCTGCCGCCCGGCGGCGATCGCCGGTTGGCGGTGGAGAACGTGAGTTTCAGCCTGTCGCCAGGCTTGACGCTGTGCGTGGTAGGCGAGTCGGGCTCGGGCAAATCGATAATCGCCAATACGGTGATGGGTCTGTTGCCGCGTCCGCATGTCGAGCCCGTGGCCGGAGAAGTGATCTTCGAGGGCCGCAACCTCCTGGCCCTGGATGAGGAAGCAATGCGCGAGCTGCGCGGCAGCCGCGTCGGCATGATCTTCCAGGAGCCGATGACGGCGCTCAATCCGGTGATGCGCATCGGCGAGCAACTTGCCGAAGTAATCGACGCGCACCAGAGCGTCCCCACAGCGGAAAAGCGTGAGCGCATCCTCGCCGCGCTGGCCGACGTGGGCCTGCCCGAGCCGCGGCTCATCGTCGACAGCTATCCGTTCCGCCTCTCGGGCGGCCAGCGCCAGCGCGTAATGATCGCCTGCGCGTTGCTGCTGAAGCCGCGGTTATTGATCGCCGACGAGCCGACCACCGCGCTGGACGTGACCACGCAGGCCCAGATACTGAAGCTGATCGCCGATCTGCAACGGCATTACGGTACCGCCGTGCTGTTCATCACGCACGATTTCGGCGTGGTCTCGGAGATTGCCGATCACGTGGTGGTGATGCAGACCGGGCGCTGTGTCGAGGAAGGACCGGCCCGTCAGGTATTGGCGCATCCCCGCCATGCGTATACGCAACAACTCATCTCCGCCATTCCCAAGGGCGTGGTGCGCAAGCCGCCACGGGAGCGCGATATCCACCGCGTGCTGCAAGTGCAGGATATCAACAAGACTTACCGCAACGACGGCGGTTTGTTCAGGAAAGGCCGCGTCGTGCATGCCGCCAGGAATGTCAGCTTCGAATTGCGCCGCGGCGAGACGCTGGGGGTGGTGGGCGAATCCGGTTCGGGCAAATCCACCGTCGGCAAGTGCCTGGTGGGGTTGAACGATTTCGAGTCGGGACGCATCCTCTTCAACGGCAAGACGCTCATCCCCGGCGCGGAATTCCGGCGTATCTCGCAATGCAGGATCCAGATGGTGTTCCAGGATCCGTATGCCTCGCTGAATCCGCGCCAGCGCATCGGCGCGGCCATCGCCGCGGGGCCGATCGCGCAAGGCGTTCCCAGGGATCAGGCCATGGCTCGCGCCGTCGAGCTGCTCAAACTGGTGGGACTCGCGGAAGAAGCCGCCGAACGCTTCCCGCACGAATTCTCCGGCGGCCAGCGCCAGCGCATCGGCATCGCCCGCGCGCTGGCCATGGAACCCGAGCTGCTGGTCGCCGACGAGCCGGTCTCGGCGCTGGATGTCTCCGTCCAGGCGCAAGTGCTGAAACTGTTCGCCCAGGTACGCGAAAAGTTCCGCCTGGCGATGGTGTTCATCACCCACGATCTGCGCGTGGCCGGCGAACTGTGCGACTACATTGCCGTCATGCACCAGGGAGCCATCGTCGAGTATGGCGACAGTAAGGAAGTGTTGCTGCGCCCCCGGCACGAATATACGCGCCGGCTTATCGACGCCATTCCGAGACTCGTGCAAAATGGCGACGACGCCCCTCATGATGCCGACCGCCTACCGTGCCTGCGAGCCGCCGGCGCGGATGTCGAAGACCTGCCCGAGCGATGCCGCGATGAAAGCCTTCTTTTCGCCCGACCAATTGCTGCATGACCCGCGTCAATTCATGCGGCTGGGCCGGATCCACAAGCCGACCGACCGGCCCGCGCGCGTTGAAGCCTTGTCGGCCGCGCTGGCGGACTGCGGCGTTCCGCTGGAAGCGCCGCCCGATTTCGGCGAGGAAGCGCTGGAATGCGTACACGACCCGGATTACATCGAATTCCTGCGGCAGGCCTACGCTCGCTGGCAAGCCCTGGCCGACAACGGTCTGCAACCGGGTATCGAAGTGCTGCCCAATCTGTGGCCGTATAACGACAGGCCGTCGTCCTGTCCGCCGGATTCGATCATCGCGCAGGCCGGCTGTTACCTGGGCGATCTCTCTTGCCCGATCGGCCCCGGTACCTGGACTTCGGCTTTGCGCTCGGCCCATGCCGCCATCGCCGCCGCGCGGGCGGTATGCGACGGCGTTGACCGCGCCTACGCATTGTGCCGTCCTTCCGGCCACCATGCCCACGTCGATCGCGCCAGCGGCTTTTGCTATCTCAACAACACCGCCATTGCCGCGCAGACCTTGATCCGCGCGTTCGGTCGCGTCGCGGTGCTGGATATCGACGCGCATCATGGCGATGGCACGCAGCACTTTTTCTATCATCGCGCGGATGTGCTGACCGTCTCCATCCACGCCGATCCGCGCAACTATTTTCCGTTCTACACCGGCTATGAGTACGAGACCGGCGACGGTCCCGGCGATTGCTGCAATTTCAACCTGCCGCTGGCGCACGGCAGCGGCGACGTGGAATTCGTCCAGGCGCTTGGCCATGCGATCAAGGCCATTGGACGGTTCCAGCCCAAAGCCGTCGTTCTGGCTGTTGGCTTCGACACTTACAAGGACGATCCGCTCAGCGTACTGCGGCTGGACTGGCCGTCGTATCGCCAGACCGGCAGACTGGTGGGCGGGCTCGGCCTGCCGCTGGTGGTCGTGCAGGAAGGCGGCTACATGACCGGCGCGTTGCGATTGGGTCTGACCGCGTTGCTCGAAGGAATCCTGGCCTGATCGCGCTTCCCCATCATTTACCGGCGAAAATCTCATGACTTTCCCCCGCTTGAACATCAACGGCGAACGCCTCTGGAACTCTCTGATGGCGCTGGCGCGAATCGGCGCCACGCCGAAAGGCGGCAGTTGCCGTCTGGCCCTCACCAGGGAAGACCGCGAGGGACGCGATCTCGTCACTGGCTGGATGCGCGATGCCGGCCTGAAAATCCACGTAGACGAAGTCGGCAACGTTTTTGGCATCCGCCCGGGACGCAACGCGCGGTTGCCGCCGGTAGCCGCCGGCTCGCACCTCGATACCCAACCGAGCGGCGGCAGGTTCGACGGTTGTTTCGGCGTCATGGCCGGACTGGAAGTCATGCGCACCTTGCAAGAGAATGAGGTCCGTACCGAAGCGCCGCTGGCGCTGATTATCTGGACCAACGAAGAAGGCTCACGCTTCGCGCCGGCGATGATGGGGTCCGGCGTGCATTGCGGCGTGTTCACCAGGGAAGCCATGTGGCAAACCGCCGACTATCAGGGCAAACGGGTGAAAGACGAGCTCAAGACCATCGGCTACCTGGGCGACATGTCCATCGGCGCCTTCCGTCCGGCCTGCTATTTCGAGGCGCACATCGAGCAAGGCCCCATCCTGGAAAACGAGAACAAGCTCATCGGCGTGGTGACCGGTTCGCTGGGCATGCGTTGGTGGGACGCCACGATCACCGGCATGGACGCCCACGCGGGTCCCACCCCGATGTCCGCGCGCCGCGACGCGCTGTACGCCGCCGCCGGCCTGATGCGCGCCGCGATCGACATCGCCAGCGCGCCGGAGTTCGCTCCGCACGGACGCGGTACCGTGGGCGAGGTGCATGTGTATCCGAATTCGCGCAATGTCATTCCCGGCGAAGTGAAATTCACCATCGACCTGCGTCACCACGAGCCATCGCAACTTGATGCCATGGAACAACGTTTGCGCCGGATTTTCCAGGCCGCGCAAGACGACCCGGCACAGCCAGTAAAAACGCGGCTCGAGGACGTGCAAGCGTTCCCGCCGACGTCCTTCGCACCCGCGCTGGTACGCGCCGTCGAAGCCTCGGCCGCCGCGCGCGGCTACCCGCGCCAGCCCATCCTGACCGGCGCCGGCCACGACGCCATATACATGGCCGGAGTAACGCCCACCGCGATGATCTTCATACCCTGCAAGGACGGCATCAGCCACAACGAAGCCGAATACGCCCAGCCCGAACACGTGGAAGCCGGCGCCAATGTGCTGCTCGACGTCCTGTTGGCGCAAACCCGCGCTACTTAGAGCGTGTCAAGACCCGCCAGATCATAAACCGGCAAGCATCGGATGCTGCCTGTTTTTTTGAGTTTCCATTCCTCGATGGCTTGTACCGGAGTACGGTGCGCCAAGGCGCGTTGAGGGATGTGGTGGTTGTAAGCCGCCAGATAGCGCATGAGGGTGGTTTCCAGTCCCTTTGCGGAGGCGAAACGGGTTTGCTGGAGAATTTCCTGGATGCGACCGTTCATGCGCTCGACCATGCCGTTGGTTTGAGGATGGCGCGGCGGAATCAGGCGGTGTCCGATCTTGCTCCGGGCACATGCCCGGTCGAAGGGATGCGTGCCGCTGGCTTTCTTGTCGTGTCCGAGGAAACGATCGGTGAATGGCGTGCCATTGTCGGCGAGGATGGTTTCGATGCGAGTGGGGCAGGCTCCACGCAGGGCATTCAGGAAATCGACGGCATTTCCCTGGGTCTGATGGGCGTAGACCTTGAAGAACACCCAGCGGGTGGCGCGGTCGATGGCGACGAAGAGGTCGCGGTGGCCGGTTTCGTCGGACATCCTGGGGAGGTGAGAGAGGAACGAGTTATCCCGGCCTTGATGAATTTCCGGGCGATGACCAGCAGGTCATCCAGTGGCAGCAGGAGCATGTTGCGGATTTCCAGGAGGACCATTTCCTGGACTTCGGTGAGGCGGGGCGCCATGTGGTGCGGACGGTGGGAACGATCCTGGACATCGTCGCGTTTTTCCCACTTGCGGA
>JAISLJ010000122.1 GCA_031290955.1 Zoogloeaceae bacterium
CATGCGCCCGACCAAATTGAATTGCTGGAAAATGTAGCCGATCCCGGCCCGATGCCGCCGAACATCCCGACTCAAACGCCCGCCGCACTGAATGGCATTCCCCAGGACTTCCACCCGGCAATCGCGGGATTGGCGCGGGCGCGGCAGGAGAGAATGCGAGCCGTGCGCGGACGTGTGGGTTCGTCCCGTGCGCTCCCGCTCGAACGCCTCTTCCTGCCTTTCCTGTGCGCCAATTTTCTGCACCAACCCCGCGCCAACTTCTAGCGGTACGTCTTGATCACATGCGCCAGTATTTTTCCCTGCGCCAGCACCCTGCCATGCGCCAGCATCGCTGGAGATGAGGCCGGAGAGATGGCGCAGGAGGGTGGATTTCCCCGACCCCGAAGACCCGATCAAGGCCACCATCTCGCCCTCCTGAATCTGGAGCGAAAGATCGAACAACACCTGTTTTGCGCCAAAACTCTTGCTGAGTCCCGCGACCTGAACCACATTGCCTTCCATTGCAGGCTCTCCTGTGAATGTCACAGGGACGCACTGTATGGAAGATTGGTGACAAAGCCGTGACAGGTTCTGGATCGCCGCGCCACGCTCGTTTGGCATGAAAGGGTTTTCTTGCCTGTGATGAACACTTTCAACCAGTACAAGCGCGCCGCAAACGATCCCCTCCCCTTGCGGCTATGTTTCCCAACAATTCCGGCTTGCCGTTTATCCTCTTCGCCTCTCGCCCTGATATTGCGAAGAATTTGAACTGACGCTCAGAACAGGCGGAAAGCGCAGATTGCCATCAGGGTGGGGAGGGCGGCGGCGGCCAGGAGTTTCAGGGGATTGACCGTGCTTCCGGGAAAATTGTGGCCAAGAATGGAAAGGCCCGCCGGATTGGGCGCGTTGGCGATTACGGTCAGCCCGCCACCCGTGACGGCGCCGGAAACAAGCGCGAACTTGAATTCGTCCGACAAACCTTCCACAAGCGTACCCAGGTACGTCAGCGCCGCGTTGTCCGTTACGGCGGTAAGCGCCGACGCGCCGTAATAGACGGTGGTCGGCCCCATCTGCGACAAAAGCGGTTGCAGCCACCACCCCTGCTGACCGCCCAGAATCACAAGTCCGCCCAGAAAGCAGCACACCATCAGGGCTTCGCGCAAAATCAGGCGATTTTGCTGGTATTGCGGATAGGCGTGCGCCAGCACCATGAATGCCAGCAAAATGCCCAGAAAAACCGGCGGATGATGCGAGAAGAACACCACCAGGAAGAGGATGAACAGGTGCACCACAACCAAGGGCAGCGGCACGTCCCGCTTTTCCTCGTCCCGCACGGGAATACTGGCCAGTTCCTTCCGGAAAACCCAGGTGACTACGCCTGCGTTCACCGCCACTGCAAGCGCGCTCCGCCAGCCGAAATGCGTGAGCATGAAGAGCGTGTCCCACTGCCATTTGTCGGAGACCATCAATACGGGCGGCGCGGCAAAGTGCGTCAGTGTGCCGCCGATGGAAACATTGACGAACAAGACGCCCAATGTTCCGTACATCAGGCGCACGGAAAGCCCTTTGACGTAATAGAGCGCTTGCAACATGATCGCGGCCAGGGTCATCGCCGCCGGTTCGGTGATGAAGGAGGAAAGAAGCGGCACGACGCAGAGCACCGTAAAATAGGTCGCCAGCGCGGACGGCAAGGGCAGGAGATTCGCCACCAGGCGCACGATTCCGGAAGCGAACTGGAGCACCGGCTTGCTCGCCGCGATCACCATGATGACGAACACGAACAACGGTTCCCGGTACTCGCGGGTATCCAGATATGCGACTGCGGCGTCCTTGCCGCTTGCAAGGCCAATGAAGAGCACGAGAACCATCGCCCAGAAGCCGAACACGAATTCAACTTCGGCAAAGTAGTGCAGCAGCCGTTCATGCGCGGGATGACGTTTGGCGAGCCGTTCAAAGAAGCCGACGGAAAAGGTGTGCAGGATGGCAATGGCAAACAGCAGGGTGCCAGCGATTTGAACGGAGGTCGGGTGCATGATCGAAACCGGAAAGGTGGCGTAGCCCCGTATTCTATCCGGACTCCCACACCTTGCCCAGCCGCAACGCGAACTGATGAAACGCTACACTCCGATCATGATGCAAGATCATAATCATACGGAACGCAACATTTACAAACCATTTGATTGGTCCCTCTCAGAAGAAATGGTTTTTCATTGCCGTCCGCCAGGACGCTTACGATTGAATCGACATGATTGCCAAAAAATGGAAACCCTGATGAATAGGGGCGCGATAAATACCTTCAGCATGGAGCAAATGAACAGCAAATGCTGAAACTTCCCAGGCATCGACCAGTTCGGCAGGCCATTTGGGAATGATGAGCGGAAGAAAATCCCGCGCTTCACCAAAATCGCGCACTGCCGTGATGCGGGTTCGAACATTGGGAAATGTGGTGAAATTCGCCCATGACCATAACCATGTCCGGCTCACACTGGAAAAGGAACCGACACTTTCAAATTCCGCAACGAGCAAGGATTTGCCGTTTTTTGAAAAAGTCAGCAGACCGGTTTCCTGATCGTATTCCCAGTCGCACCCCTTGATCTTCGCCGCGAGCCGCGCTTGTTTCCCTTGCAGGAGGGGCAGGTATTCTTCCAGGCATTCCGACCATGCGGCATGCGCTTCCGGCGTCAGGCAATGAACACTTTTCCCCTGCAATTCTTCATAGCAGTGATGGCAGATGATTTTTATCTCTGGCGCGCTTTCATCATCCCAGTCCCCTCCCGCCGCCTGCAAGGCAGCATCGCATGTATCGCACCACGCATCAGGCCAGGGCGTTTCTTCCGTGGGGTAGTCGCAGTGCCAACGTTGTTCTGGACGATTTGCCAGATGCTCGCAGATATAAGCGACATGTCCCGCGCCGTGTTGCGAACAGTGCAGATCATCATGATCTTCGGGAGAGGAATCGGGCATGGGCATTTCAGCAGGCGCCGAATCTCCGTTGCAGGCACATGGCCTTCCACCAGATCGTCTTATCCCCTGAGTCCCAGCACGTCCTGCATGTCGAACAGGCCCGATGTGTGGTCTTTCAGGAAGAAGGCGGCGCGCAGGCTGCCCAGAGCGTAGGGCATGCGGCTCCCGGACTTGTGCGAGATTTCCACCCGCTCGCCTGGGCCGCAGAACATCACGGTGTGGTCGCCAACAATGTCCCCGCCACGGACCGTGGAAAAGCCAATGGTCGTCTCCAAGCGCTCGCCGGTGTGGCCTTCCCGTCCGTAGATCGCGCACTGCCGCAGGTCACGCCCCAGCGCGGCGGCGACGACTTCACCCATGCGCAGCGCCGTGCCGGAAGGGGCGTCAACCTTCATCCGGTGATGCGCCTCGACAATTTCCACATCATAGCCATGCGCCAGGATGCGCGCCGCCGTTTCCAGAAGCTGGAAAACAAGATTCACGCCCACAGCCATGTTGGGCGCGAAGACGATGGGAATGCGCCTTGCCGCCTGCGCGATCTGCGCCTTTCCCGCCGCGTCGAAACCGGTCGTGCCGATCACGAGCGCAACCTTCGCCGCCGCGCACCATTCCAGATGCCGGAGCGTTCCCTCGGGACGGGTGAAATCAATGAGGCAATCGCAATGGGCAAGCCCGGCGGGCACATCTTCCGTCACCCGCACTCCGGAGGGGGGCAGGCCCGCCAGTTCGGCGGCATCACGCCCCAAGGCCGCGCCGCCGGGCTGGTCGAAGGCCGCGGCAAGGGTGGCGCGCGCTTCCTTCAGCGTGGCTTCAATCAGGATGCGTCCCATGCGCCCGGAAGCGCCAACGATTCCAATCCGCAATTTTTGTGTTTTCGTCATGTCACCACCCCAGGGATTCCAGGAAGCGCCCGAAGATGCCCTTTTCCGCTTCCGGCGGCGGCAGGGGCGGGGCATCCTCGCCGATATTCCCCAGATCAACCACCTGGGTGCGCACGGGCGGCGTGGTGAGTTCCGTCGCCTCCCCGGCAACGACATCACCCGCGACATGCGTCAAATGCCCTTCCGCGTCGAAAAAGACGGAAAGGCGACGGCGCGTGGTGGCGTTGTTCTTGCCTTCCTGAAGGCGGAAGACGTATTCCCAGCGTTCGCCGTGGAAGAGATCCGTGAGTACCGGCGCGCCAAGGATGAAACGCACCTGCTCGCGGCTCAGGCCCGGCCGCAACTGGGCGACCATCTCCTGCGTGAGCACATTGCCCTGTTGCACGTCGATGCGGTATTCGGTGATGACCCGGGGCGCGTAGGAGCATGCGCCCAAGGCCACGGAAAAGCCCAGGATTACCGGGCAGAAAAATGACCAGGGAGAGGCCCGGAAGAATGATGGAATGGATGATTTTGCCATGGGGGCGACCAGAGGATTTTGAAAGGTTCCGCACACGTTATATCATACCCGAAAGACGGCGTTCGTTTTGTATTGTCCGGTGTGCCTTTTGGCGCCATGTTCTGAAGGAAATTCATGTCCAACACCCAAAATCTCCGGGATCGGGGTCTCAAGGCCACGCTTCCCCGCATCAAGATCCTCGAGCTTTTCGAAAAGAGCGAACTGCGCCACATGGGGGCGGAAGACGTTTATCGTCAGCTCATCGCCGAAGGTCTCGACATCGGACTTGCCACCGTGTACCGCGTGCTTACGCAGTTTGAGCAGGCAGGTCTGCTGGAACGGCACTTCTTCGAATCCAGCAAGGCGGTGTTCGAGATCAACGAGGGGCATCACCACGACCATCTGGTGTGCACCGACTGTGGCTGCGTCGAGGAATTCTACAACCCGGAAATCGAGAAGCTGCAAAAGAAGGTGGCCTCCGAGCGCGGTTTTGAAATCCAGGAGCATGCGCTCTATCTCTACGCCAAATGCACCAAGTCCAACTGCCCCAACAAGGAAGCGAAAAAGCGACCGCCGCCGCCGCACCTGGCGTAATCAGGCGTAGGCGGAAATCATGCTGCCCGCCTTCACCCCGCTCACCCCGATCATGGCGCGGTAAGCGCCCGCGCGGGCTGCGTGGGCAAATGCCGTGCCGGGTTCATTGCCGCTTTCGTTCGTGGTAGCGGGTGTTTCGTTCGTGCCGAGGGCTGCGTCCGCAGGCGATTTTCCGTCGTTGGCGGCGGCCTTGGCGCCCGGGAGTTCTGGCTCCGGCGCTTCCGTTTCTGCCGTCGTTCCTTCCGTCCCGGAAGCGCCCTTGGCCTTTTCCATCTGCTGTTGGGCGATTTCCTGCGCGGCCTCCATCTGCATCTGGCCCGCCTTGGCGGCAACGCTGCGATCCTGTGGCGAAGGATCGGGAGGAGCCAGCGCGGCGGCGCGGATGCGGGCCGCCCGGCGCAGGGTTTCCTCCGGCGTCCGGCCCTTGGAGGTATCGATCCCGACTTCCCCGCCCACCACGTAGCGTTGCCCATCCGGCCCGGTGGTGAATTCGTAGCTGGGACCGGAAGTGATGAGACCCTGCCCTGCCGCAATGTGCATCTGCTCGTGCTGCCGCACCTTCCGGTCCGTCGTCTTCAATTCCTCAACCTCGCGCCGCTCTTCCTCCGCAAGGTCGTCCTGCGTGTCCTGCGGACGGCGATTTTCCTGGGCGTCCGTTTCCGTCTCTTGCGCATCCTGGGCGGACGTGTCCTGCGGGGGGCGACTTTCCTTCTCCCTCTCCCGCGCCTCTTCGACGGGTAGACGCACGCTCCCGAAGGTTCCATGAACCTGGCCGGGAGAAAGGAAGCTGCCGGAAATGCCCGCGATCATGATCTGTCTGGAGAAAAAAGAACGTTGCTTTATTCTAGTCCGGTTTGGGGAAAACGGGCAGAACTACGGAAGCGGTCTGTCTCTTCATCGCATTTCGGCGGAACTCCGGGATGCGACACTTTTTTCGTGCATCATAAAAACTCCTTTTCTCCCCTGCGCGAGCCTGGCCCGGAACGCGGCGCAGGTCAATGCCCCCTTCTGGCTGTCGACGACGTTCAGAGTTCGACGGGAATTGCGCGTCCGCGCAGGGTTTCCAGGAAGGCTTTGAGGGTTTTCAGGTTGTTCCGGTTCAGCCCGATCTTGCCATCCGGGGCGATGACGAGGTGCGGGTTGCCGAGTGTAAAACGCGCCTCGTCGAACAAGGGCGCGGCGGTATCGTCGATCCAGACGAAAGCGACATCGGGATGCGTCCGGACGAAATCGAGCAAACACGCCAGCTTGCCCGCATCGGAACCATCATTCACGAGGGTTTCATTGGAACGCAGGCAGAGCGCCTGATCCAGCACTTCGGTATGGTTTTGCCAGGTCGTCAGCCAGAGCCATTTCGCGCGGACTGCGCGCTGGAAGGCCTTCAGCTTGCGCAGCATTTCATTGCTGTAGAAAACCTCATAGCAAATGTCGCCCGCGCGCAGGCGCTCCTGCATGAGCGCGCCAAAATCGTTCTTTTCCTGATAGTAGCCGGTCGTGCCCGAGTAGTTGATGACACCATCGAAATCCATGATGAACACGATTTCCGGCATCCGGGCCTCGTTTTGTTGGGGAAGATCAGCAGCAAGATTCATCCATGCTCCAGCAAATGCGGTCCTGCGGAGTCCTGCGGACGGCAATTTTCTTGTAGGGAAAGGCCACGAATAGTAACAGGGATGCCCCTTCCCGCGAAACCTCTATTTATCCTTTGCCGATGCGCGCTCCGCAAGATTCTGCGGGACAGCAGGATGCAGCCAGGTTTTTCCGGCCAGCCAGAGTTTGCGCAGGGGGCCAAGCGCGATGCGCTGGTGCAGGACGCGAAAATCTTCCGCCGCGATTTCCGCCAGGAGCGTGCGGTAGATCGCCGCCATGACGAGGCCGGGACGCTGCGCCTTGCGGTCGCAAGCCGGGAGATGCGCCAGCGCGGAATCGTAATAATCCTCCGCCCGCTGGCGCTGGAAACGCATGAGGCGCACAAAATTCTCCGAGTAGCGGTTCGTCAGGATGTCGTGGGCAGGCACCTCGAAACGTTCCAGTTCCTCCACCGGAAGATAGATGCGGCCACGCCGGGCGTCCTCGCCGATGTCGCGGATGATGTTGGTCAGTTGGAAGGCCATGCCGAGATCGTCGGCATAGCGCAGGGTTGTCGCATCCTGCATGCCGAAGATCGCCGCCGCCAGGCGACCCACCACACTCGCAACGCGATGGCAATAGAGCGCCAGGCTCTGGAAATCCGGATAGCGGGCGTAGAGCAAATCCATCGCCATGCCCTCGATAATCTCCAGGAGATCGGCAACCGGCAAGGAAAAACGGGCGCGAGCGGCTTGCAGCGCCAGTCCGACCGGATGCTGCGGCACACCCTCCTCGATGCGGGCCACTTCCTCGCGCCACCAGAAGAGCTTCTGGGCGGCCAGGCCAGGATCGTTGCACTCGTCCACCACATCATCCACCTCGCGGCAAAAGGCATAGAGGGCCATGATGGCACTGCGGCGCTCGCGCGGCAGGAAGAGAAAACTGTAGTAGAAGCTGGAACCGCTCCGGGCGGCCTTTTCCTCGCAGTATTGTTCAGGCGTCATGGGAAATCTGGGCATTCGTGGCGGGGTCCGCCCTCACATCTTGCAGGCGCGCCAGAACATGCGGAACCAATCGGGGAGCCGGAGCGTGGGACGGCGGTGGAAAACATCGTATTCGACGGCCTCGATCTTCTCCAGGATGCGCAGGCCGCCCTGCACCGTAAGGCGAATCTCCCAGCCCAGGCGTCCGGTCAGCGCCCGCACGAGCGGCGCGCCGCTCTCCATCAGGGCGCGGCTGCGCGCAATCTCGAAGGCCATCAGGTCTTTCCAGGCCGCCGTCAGCGTACCTGCGGCGATCTCCGCTTCGGTCACGCCAAAGGTACGCAGGTCTGTTTCCGGCAGGTAGAGACGGCCCTTCTGCCAGTCGATGGCGACATCCTGCCAGAAATTGATGAGTTGCAGGGCCGTGCAAATGGCGTCCGATTGCTTCAGTTCCTGCGGCGTTGGCACACCGGCGAGCAGGAGCACCAAGCGGCCAACGGGATTGGCGGAATGACGGCAATACAGGAGGAGTTCCGGATAATTGGCGTAGCGTTGCTGGCGGACATCCTGGGTGAAGGCATCGAGCAGGTCGCGGAACAACTGAATCGGCAGGCCGTGTTGGACGATGACGGAGGAAAGCGCGTGCAACACCGGATGTTCCGGCGTCTTGCCGACCTCGATCTCGTCCAGCCCGACGACAAAGGCTTCCAGACCGTCGAGGCGCTCTTGCGGGGAGGCATCTCCCTCGTCGGCGATATCGTCCGCCGCGCGGGCAAAGTGGTAGATCGCCGCCACGGGGGCGCGCAGCGCCGGGGGCAACAGAAGGGAGGCAACGGGGAAATTCTCGTAGTGATCGACCGACATGACAGAGAGCGCCGAACCGTTTTCGCAAACTCGAAGTATACGGGAGTTCTCGGGTAAAATGCCGCTTTCTTCCATGCGCGGGTGGCGGAATTGGCAGACGCACTGGATTTAGGCTCCAGCGCCTTACGGCATGCGGGTTCAAGTCCCGCCCCGCGCAGTCTTGGTGTTGATAAGGGTTTTCGGGTTTTGCCAAACCATAGAGGATATCCTGATTGAATCATACTTGGCGCTTGTCCAAAATCTGTCCAAGTCTTCGGTTTTCCGGAGATGCGGACGTCTTTGGAGTGACACATCATGCCAAGTTTCAGAACCAGAAGTGGGCGGGTACAAGCTCGCATCACGCTGACCGGTGTTCCAACGGTCACGAAAACCTTTCCTGATCTTCGTTCCGCCCGTGAATGGGCAAAGGTCACGGAAGCCGATCTATTGCGCGGCACGTGGAAACCTGCTGCGACAGCCCCTGCAACGGCCGCTCTTGAGGCTGCTGCTTCCTTCACCCTTGGAGACGCCCTGCGCCGTTACAGGGCGAGCGTCACGCCGACGAAGCGCGGTGGAGAGGTGGAAGGCTACCGGATACAGGCTTTGCTGCGCCACAGCCTTGCAGGAATGCCGATCCGGGAGGTTACCGCGAGGCACATCGCCGGGTACCGGGACGAGCGGCTGGCCTTGGGGCTGTCCGGGGGCAGCATCACCCGCGAACTGGCCCTGCTTTCACACGTCTTCAAGGTGGCAGAGCGCGAATGGGGCGTTCTGGATGGCGGGGGGATCGGGCGCATCGGGCGGGGGCAATCCTTGCCGAAGCGTGGAACGCCCGCGCCAGAATGCGCATCGTGACCGGGTATTGACGCCACACGAGGAAGCCCTGCTACTTCGGGAACTCAACAATTGCAAGCGGTGGATCGTACCCTGTAGCGAGCTTCCTATCTGTCCACCTTTGTAGCGCGATAGTTGTCCGGTCGTCATAGTATCTCCCTGGGAATTCCAAGGAGGCTTGAGATGAAGCGGACGCTCGTGCAGGAAGAGGT